>DASRNZ010000187.1:0-16376 GCA_035647155.1 Thiopseudomonas sp. | reverse complement strand
GGGCAATCGTTCATGTCCCACAGAGCGAGACGAGCCTTCAACTTTCATTTGTGGTACCGCGCCTACGCTAAAATATAGATCCGAACCTCCTTGTTCGTAGAGCACGTTTAAGTAAGGAAACACATCATAAGCAGACATTACAAATCCTTAGGGGGAGAGTGAGAGTCTTGAGGAGGTGTTGCAGTGATTTATAGCAGCAATGTTAGCCTGTTAATAGTCGATAAAATAGCTAGAAAATAGCCTTTCTTAAGGTAAATAGGCTTTTTTAGCTATTGGTAGCATTTTTTTGTATGTGCAAGTATGCCCTTTGCTGTGGGGCTTACAGAGCTTTTGTGATTTATTTTAGGTTGTTTTTTTAAGAAAAAAGACTGTGTAACGAGTCAGTTGGGCAGTAATCCGTTAAAATGCATGGTTTTGCACAGCCCATTATAGATAAGGGCTTACACTTTTAATGATCAAGGTTTAAATTATGCCACAACAAATAAACCAACATATGCCTTCGTATTTAGACTCTGAAAATCCAGGCCCTTGGGGTATTTTTCTTCAGCAAGTTGATCGGGTTGCACCTTATATGGGTGAACTCAGTCATTTGACCGATACCTTAAAGCATCCAGAGCGTAGTCTGATTGTTGATGTGCCGGTGCGTTTAGATGATGGCAGCATTGCCCATTTTGAAGGCTACCGTGTGCAGCACAGCCTCAATCGTGGCCCAGGTAAAGGTGGTGTACGTTTTCACCAAGATGTGACGCTATCAGAAGTGATGGCATTATCGGCATGGATGTCAGTTAAAACAGCAGTGGTTGGCTTACCATTTGGCGGCGCTAAAGGTGGGATTCGCGTTGATCCGCGTCAACATTCACAGGCTGAAATTGAGCGTATTACACGCCGTTACACCAGTGAGATCAGTTCTATTATTGGTGTGAATAAAGATATTCCTGGACCTGATGTTAATACCAATGCACAAACTATGGCTTGGATGATGGATACCTATTCCATGAAGGCCGGTTCAGCTCAGCCGGGTATTGTCACCGGTAAACCAATTCCACTGGGCGGCAGTTTAGGACGTGTTGAAGCCACCGGTCGTGGTGTATTTATTGTCGGTATGGCTGCAGCTAAAGATGCGGGTATTGATTTAACCGGTGCACGTATCAGTATCCAAGGTTTTGGTAATGTGGGTGGCACAGCTGCGCGCTTGTTTACTGAGGTGGGCGCTAAAGTTGTTGCAGTGCAAGACCATACAGGCTCAATTTATAATGCCGATGGTTTAGATGTTGAAGCACTACTGCAGCAGGTTAAGAAAACCGGCGGTGTCGGTGGTTCCGAGAATGCAACCTGTGTGACAGCGGATGAGTTTTGGGCAATTGAAACTGATATTCTTATTCCAGCTGCGTTAGAAGGGCAGATTACCAAGCATAATGCTGGTGCGATTCGTGCCCGCATTATTGTCGAAGGAGCTAACGGTCCAACTACACCGGAGGCGGATGATATTCTCACGCAAAAAGATACAGTCATTGTCCCTGATGTACTAGCTAATGCGGGTGGTGTAACTGTCAGTTATTTTGAGTGGGTACAAAACTCATCGAGCTTTTACTGGACGGTTGAAGAAATTAATCAGCGTTTAGAGAAAATCATGTTAGATGCGTATCATGCACTGGCTGCAACAGCAGCAGAACATCAAGTGTCGTTACGTACTGCGGCCTTTATTATTGCTTGTACGCGCATCCTTGAAGCGCGTCAGTTACGGGGTGTATTCCCCTAATCGGTAATAGATCGACAGTGATTAAAAACGCCCGCATTAAGCGGGCGTTTTTGTGTCAGCGTTCGTGTGTTTATGTGTGGCCGTATTGTGAGTCGTACCTGCTGAACAATGGGTTTTGAATATTGCAGATACAAAAAAGCCTGCACAGTGGCAGGCTTTGATATGGATTGCGCAAACGTTAGTCGCGCTCATCCGGTAGAGCTGCAATCACATCTTCGGCTTGTAAACCTTTGTCACGATCCATCACGGTAAATTCAACGCGCTGGCCTTCGACCAGTACACGGTGACCTTCACCACGAATGGCACGGAAGTGCACAAAAATATCATCACCTGAATCACGTGAAATAAAACCAAAACCTTTGGAGGTGTTAAACCATTTCACCGTACCGGTTTCACGGTCGCTGAGGTCTTGTGACAGTGGTGCGCTTTTCGTGCTGACGACTTTGCGCAGGTTTAGAACTAAATGGATGGCAACTGCTGCGAAGAGGATAATTAAACCGAGGCTACTCTTAGAGCTGCTAAAACTAAAGATCATTTGTACAACAGTAGCAAACACGATTAAAACTGATACTACACTTTGTAATTGGCGACGACGGCCATGTGCCCAAGTGGGTAAGATGGGTGCAATCAGTAAGTTGGCTAAAGCAAAAGAAGTCAGCATAGGCGCTACTTCTGAGTTTTTACTGGCCAATATAAGAGAAACAAGCAGTGCCGCAGCACCGGTAAATAAATGAATAATTTTCAACATACGCAATGGACTCACCTTGATAAGAATCACAATAAATAAGAGAACCGACTTCAAGTACAACGTTTAATTTGAGTAACGCTGCTGTCGTATTCAAGTGGCTGCGGATAAAAGCCTTAACCACTATGAGCTTATTAAACAGCAAACACCGCCATGACTCAAACAACTAAAGTTGCATGCTGTCAGTTGATAAGAAAATAGCCTGTTATAACAGGTGTGTAAACACAATCAGGCGACTGCATTATTGTGTGATTAGAGATGGCATAGCGGTTAGCGCTGTTAGGCTATATAATCAGGGTTTTCTGCGATGGCTTTGCGCGTGCGCTGCTAACGAGCGTTTTGATTGCAATGGCTATCGATTATTTCAAATTTTCTAGGAAGCGAACGCTATCATGATGCGCAGCCACTATTGCGGGCACTTAAACGAATCCCTAAGCGGGCAAACCGTTACTCTTTGCGGTTGGGTACACCGTCGTCGTGACCACGGTGGAGTGATTTTCCTCGATATCCGAGATCGCGAAGGCCTTGCTCAAGTCGTTTTCAACCCTGAGCAAGCCGAAATTTTCGCTAAAGCCGACCGTGCACGTAGCGAATATGTTGTAAAAGTGACAGGACAGGTCAATCCACGTCCAGATGGCGCAGTCAATCCCAATATGCCCAGCGGTGGTATTGAAGTGATTGCCACAGAGTTAGAAATCTTAAATCAAGCTGAAACTACACCGTTCCCGTTGCATGAGCACTCGGATGTCGGTGAAGAAACGCGCTTACGCTACCGCTTTATTGACTTGCGTCGCCCAGAAATGGCTGCCAAGTTGAAGTTGCGTTCACGCGTGACTAACAGCATTCGTCGTTACTTAGACGACAACGGTTTTTTGGATGTGGAAACACCGATTCTGACCCGTGCGACACCAGAAGGCGCGCGTGACTATTTAGTGCCGAGCCGTACTCATCCAGGCAGTTTCTTTGCATTGCCACAATCACCACAGTTGTTTAAACAATTGCTGATGGTGGCGGGTGTCGATCGCTACTATCAAATTGCTAAATGCTTCCGTGATGAAGATTTACGTGCTGATCGTCAGCCTGAATTTACCCAGATTGATATTGAAACCAGTTTTATGGATGAAGCGGACATTATGTCCATCACCGAAACCATGGTGCGTCAGCTGTTTAAAGAAGTGTTGGATGTAGAATTCGCTGAATTCCCACATATGACTTACGCAGAAGCCATGCGTCGCTTTGGTTCTGATAAGCCTGACTTACGTATTCCATTGGAATTAGTCGACATTGCTGATCAGTTGACTGGTGTTGATTTTAAAGTATTCAGTGGCCCTGCTAATGATCCTAAAGGTCGTGTGGCAGCGCTGCGTGTACCGAGCGCTGGCAGCATGCCGCGTGGCAAGATTGACGAGTACACTAAATACGTTAGCAACTACGGTGCGCGTGGCTTGGCATACATTAAAGTCAATGAGCGTGCTAAAGGTGCGGAAGGTTTACAGTCACCTATTGTTAAATTTATTCCAGAAGAGAACCTTAACGTTATCCTTGATCGCGTGGGTGCAGTGGATGGTGATATCGTCTTCTTTGGTGCAGATAAAGCACAAGTTGTGAGCGATGCATTGGGCGCGTTGCGTATCCGTATCGGTCACGATTTAGATCTACTGACCTGTAAGTGGGCGCCAATGTGGGTGGTTGATTTCCCCATGTTTGAAACCAATGATGATGGCTCGCTGACTGCGATTCACCACCCCTTCACTGCACCAAAATGTACAGCTGAAGAGTTGCGTGCTGATCCAAGTGCTGCGTTATCACGAGCCTACGATATGGTTCTTAATGGTACTGAGTTGGGTGGTGGTTCGATTCGTATTCACGACCGCACCATGCAGCAAACAGTATTTGAAATTCTTGGTATTGAAGAAGCAGAGCAACAAGAGAAGTTTGGCTTTTTGCTCGATGCGCTAAAATACGGCGCGCCACCACACGGTGGTTTGGCCTTTGGTTTGGACCGTTTAGTCATGTTAATGACCGGTTCACAGTCGATTCGTGAAGTGATTGCCTTCCCGAAAACTCAAAGTGCCGCCTGTGTGATGACACAAGCACCGGGTACCGTGGATGCTACATCGCTGCGTGATTTACATATACGTTTGCGCGAGCAGCCTAAGGCTGAGTAAGAGTCGTTTGAGTTAGACTGTGGTGTCTTGCTGCGCGGATATTGAGTGCAGCAGGATGTTTTTACACAGTTTGTTGTCACCACAATAAAGACATAGAAACGGGAGTTGTTATGGCAGGGCATTCCAAATGGGCAAATATCAAGCACCGCAAAGAGCGCCAAGATAATAAACGCGGTAAGATTTTTACCAAACTTATTCGTGAGTTAACGGTAGCGGCAAAACAAGGTGGGGGTGTTGTGAATGACAATCCACGCTTGCGCTTAGCCGTTGACAAAGCGCTGTCTGCAAATATGACCCGCGATACCATTGATCGTGCTGTAGCCCGTGGTGTCGGTGCTGACGATGGCGACAACGTTGAAGAGTTGGTGTATGAGGGCTATGCGCCCAATGGCGTGGCCGTTTTTGTTGAAGCTATGACTGATAACCGTAACCGTACTGCTGCAGAAATTCGTCACGCATTTAATAAATACGGTGGCAATTTAGGTACTGATGGTTCGGTTGCCTATTTATTTGAGCGTAAAGGGCAGATTTGTTACGCGCCTGGCGTTGACGAAGAAGCTCTGATGGATGCCGCTTTAGAGTTGGGCGCTGATGATATCGTCACCAATGATGATGGTTCAGTTGAAGTGTTAACTACTTTTGCTGACTTTATCACTGTCAATGAAGCACTTAAGGATGCAGGTTTTGCTGCCGAAGAAGCTGAAGTGACGATGATTCCAACCCTGAGCGTTGAGCTGGATTTAGACGGTGCGGAAAAGGTCATGCGTTTGATTGATATTTTGGAAGATTTAGATGACGTGCAAAACGTATATTCTAATGCTGAAATTCCAGATGAAGTGATGGAGCAACTTTAAGCTTCGGCTTGCTTTGTGACTCAATAAACCTCTGGTTGCTTGTGTAAACAGGCTCAGAGGTTTTTTATTTGCGTGAGGTATAACTCACGCTGAATATATTGCGCTAATACGCTAATAAAGGATGCCAAGATGACGCTTATTTTAGGCATTGACCCGGGTTCTAGAATCACCGGTTATGGAATTATCCGTGATACAGGGCGCGGCTGCGAGTACGTCGCTTCCGGTTGTATTCGTACCGGTACAGGCGAATTGCCAGAACGCCTTAATGCTGTGTTTGCTGGGGTGGGTGAAATTATTCAAACCTACCAGCCTGTGACCATGGGGATTGAGCAAGTTTTTATGGCGCGCAATCCTGACTCTGCACTTAAGCTTGGGCAGGCTCGTGGCGCAGCAATTGTTGCTGGTGTGCAAGCCAATTTGCCGGTATCGGAATACAGCGCTACGCAAGTTAAGTCTGCAGTGGCGGGCAGTGGTCGTGCGGCGAAAGAGCAAGTGCAAATGATGGTGATGCATTTACTTAAGCTGACTAAGAAACCACAAATTGATGCCTCGGATGCGCTGGCGATTGCGATATGCCATATGCACCATCAGCAAACGCTGTCTGCACATGGATTATTAGCAGCTAAGCTGCGTGGTGGCCGACTGTCTCTCTAGACTGCATCTCTGCAGTCGCCTAGGAGTGTTGAAGCCGTTAGTGGCACAGCTGTTTATACAGTAGAGTGTCGCGCGCTATAAATTCAACTCTACTCCGAGCTTGATTGTCTGGTTGTCTGATCGCTAGCTGCTCGCCGGTTGTGCAATTGAGCACATAAGGCTGGCTCTCTAAGCGCTCGATATAGTCGTTGATAAACTCATAGCGAATATACTCAACCAATGTTTCTCCATCCTGCTGAGTCTCTCTGACCTCGCCATCCAGCACCACAAAGGATGAGACAGAGGGTAGGACGTAGCTCCAAGGCCGAAAGAAGTTACTCGCCCGATCTTGCTCAATAACGACCGATTCAGCTGGGAGTTGGCCGCGTTTTAAGTCAAACCAATTGTAATCATAGTAGGCTAAATAGCCGAGCATTCCCAAACCTGCGCAGACTGGAATAATCCACGAGGGGAGCTTATTGCGGCTGAGCTTCCTAAGAGCAAAAGCAAAAGCGCCAACGCACAAACCAATGATAAAAACTGCAAGTAAATGCCAAATCATACACAGTACTCTAGATAAAAAGTGGGCCTCCTTAAGGAAGCCCACTGTGCTGTTGATAACCAAACACTAATTGACCCGTGTATTCATTGCCTTATTAAGGGTAACGGACACTTTCAACCATTTTTTGGAGCTCTTCAGAAGGTTCTTCTGTTGCATAGGACACAGCGATAGCAACAATAAAGTTGATTAAAGCGCCGATACAACCGATGGATAGGGGTGAGATACCCATGATCCAGAACTCAGGTGTGTTCGGGAAGGTATTTGTGCCCGGAATAAAGAACCAGCCCAGGTACATAAAGATATAACCAATGGTGAACAGTGCACCAATGCTCATACCTGCTACAGCGCCTTTGGCGTTAATCCGCTTGAAGAAGATACCCATGATTAGCGCTGGGAAGATGGATGACGCAGCCATCCCGAACGCTAAAGCCACCGTTTGCGCAGCGAACCCAGGGGGATTGATCCCCAGCCATGTCGCAATGACAATAGCCCCCACCATAGACAGCCGAGCTGCAAGCATTTCTGCTTTATCTGAGATTTTCGGAAACAGCGTATTTTTAATCAAGTCATGACTGACTGCGGAGGAGATCGCCAGTAGCAATCCCGATGCCGTGGACAGTGCTGCAGCGATACCACCTGCGGCCATGAGACCGACGATCCAACCTGGCATGTTACCAATTTCAGGAAGTGCCAATACCAAGATGTCGTTGTTGATGGTCAGTTCGTTACCTTCCCAGCCACGTTCTACAGCAGTCGTTTCAGCAAACTCAGTGTTTTTGTCGTTGTAGTACTGGATACGACCGTCGCCGTTTTTGTCCTCAAACGAGAGTAACCCTGTGGTTTCCCACTTTTCGAACCACTCCGGACGCTCATCATAAAGCATCGCCTGCTCTACACCCTCTCCAGGGTAGATAGATTCCAGCAAGTTCAAGCGAGCCATACCTGCCAGTGGTGGCGCAGTGGTGTAGAACAGCGCGATAAAGACCAACGCCCAACCTGCAGACCAGCGCGCATCAGAGATTTTTGGAACGGTAAAGAAACGAATGATCACATGTGGTAAGCCGGCAGTACCCACCATCAAGGTTAGGGTAAATAGGAACATGTTCCACTTGTTTTCTACGTCTGCAGTGTAATCTTGGAAGCCCAGATCACGAACCACTTCGTTTAGTTTGTGCAGTAAAGGCGTGCCTGAATTGACGCCATCAGGGCTGACAAAATCACCGACAAAACCAACTTGTGGTAGGAAGTGCCCTGTCATTTGCAGCGATAGATAGATAGCAGGAACGGTGAAGGCAAGGATTAAAACAACATACTGTGCAACCTGAGTGTAGGTCACCCCTTTCATGCCGCCTAATACAGCGTAGAAGAAAACAATGATGGCGGAGATGATGAGACCCATGGTGCTGCTCACTTCCAAGAAGCGCGCAAAGGCAACCCCTGCACCTGTCATTTGACCGATTACGTAGGTCAGTGAAATCAGAATCAAGCAGATCACGGCAACTAAGCGCGCCGCTTTACTGTCATAACGTGAGCCAACAAAATCAGGCACTGTGTACTTACCGAAGCGACGCAGGTAAGGAGCCAGTAAAGTAGCTAAGAGTACGTAACCACCGGTCCAGCCAAGAATAAAGGATGAGTTGACGTAACCGACTGAAATCAGACCGGCAACAGAGATAAAGGACGCAGCTGACAGCCAGTCAGCTGCTGTTGCCATGCCGTTAAGCACTGGGTGCACCTCACCGCCGGCGATATAGAACTCGCGGGTGGATTTGGCACGCGCCCAAATCGCAATCCAGGTATAGATTGCGAAAGAGCCACCAACAAAAAGGATGTTGATCATGAATTGGCTCATAGCTTACTCCTCCAGGCCGAATTTTTTATCGAGTTTGTTCATTTTCCAAGCATAGAAAAAGATCAAAACGACGAAGGTGTAAATTGAGCCTTGCTGAGCAAACCAGAACCCCATATCTGCTCCACCGATGTGTATACCCATAAGCCAGGGACGCAGTAGCATTCCAAAGCCATAAGACACAGTGGCCCAGACAGTTAAGCAAAAGACGATTAGTCGCAAGTTTGCCGACCAATAGGCTTTGTTTGATGCTTCTTTAGAATCAGTCATAACAACTGCTCTCCATTTATTGTATTTATAAGAGAGATCATTCTCGTTTTGAGAGATAACCGACTCTAACTATGCTGAAAATAAGAGAAAAATAAGTCGCTACTTTGGTCTGATGCTTCATGTTGACTTAATAAAATGCGTTTGAAACACTTATTTTTGGCGATGATCGCTGACTTTAAAGTTATGTTTTTTATTGCAATACAACTAATGTATAGGGTTTTTTGCTCTTGAATTGGGCCTTTAATTAAAATAAAGGTCTGTGTAGAGTTTTTTTGCCATGACTTTGGTGTTTGAAAGCTCGCTGCATTAGGGCTTTATTATTGCTTTGCTTTGCTTTTCTTTTCTGACCTAAGACTGTTGATCGTTTTAAAATGAATCTCTTCACGTTAGGAGTTGTGATTTGCAACAGGTCACAATTAAATGATTTGGAGGGTGGTATGGGGTTGAAGTTTGCAGAATCGACCATACTATATAAAGTATGAGAGTGAGCGCAGGTGGTAGTGTAGAGTGCTGATAAACCGGCTCATCGTATTAACTACAAGGAAATAGCTATTATGCGTATTGATCGTTTCACTAGTCAGCTTCAGCTGGCATTGTCGGATGCACAATCATTGGCTGTAGGTCAGGATCACGCTGCAATTGAACCATTGCACTTGCTTTCAGCGTTATTAGATCAGCAGGGTGGTGCGATTCGCCCACTGTTGATGCAAGTGGGTTTTGATATTAAAAGCCTGCGTGAAGCCTTAGATAAAGGACTGGATCAGTTAGCCAAACTACAAAGCCCAACCGGCGATATGTCCATGTCACAGGATTTGGCGCGCTTGCTCAATCAGACCGACCGTTTAGCTCAACAAAAAGGTGATCAGTATATTTCCAGTGAGCTGGTATTGCTGGCAGCTATGGATGACACCACTGCGCTGGGTAAGATTTTGTTGGCGCAAGGTGTCAGCCGTCAATCATTGGAAAACGCGATTAGCAACTTGCGTGGCGGTGAAAACGTGGATGACCCGAATGCTGAGCAGTCACGCCAAGCCTTGGATAAATACACTGTTGACTTAACCAAGCGTGCCGAAGAAGGCAAACTCGACCCTGTGATTGGTCGTGATGAAGAAATTCGTCGCACTATCCAGGTGTTGCAGCGCCGCACTAAAAATAACCCCGTATTGATCGGTGAGCCGGGTGTGGGTAAAACTGCCATCGCTGAAGGCTTAGCGCAGCGCATTATCAACGGCGAAGTACCCGATGGCTTGAAAAGCAAACGCCTGCTGTCACTGGATATGGGGGCTTTGATTGCTGGTGCTAAATACCGTGGTGAATTTGAAGAGCGTCTGAAAAACTTACTCAATGAAGTGGCCAAACAAGAAGGCCAAATCATTCTGTTTATTGATGAGTTGCATACCATGGTCGGCGCCGGTAAAGGCGAAGGCGCCATGGATGCCGGTAATATGCTCAAGCCTGCGTTAGCGCGCGGTGAATTGCACTGTGTCGGTGCCACCACTTTAGATGAGTATCGCCAGTATATTGAGAAAGATGCCGCTCTTGAGCGTCGCTTCCAGAAAGTACAGGTGGATGAGCCGTCTGAAGAGGACACCATTGCCATCTTGCGTGGCCTGAAAGAGCGTTATGAAGTGCACCACGGTGTCACTATCACCGATGGCGCAATTATTGCTGCTGCCAAACTCTCACACCGTTATATTACTGACCGCCAGCTGCCAGATAAAGCCATCGACTTGATTGATGAAGCAGCCAGTATGATTCGCATGGAAATTGACTCTAAGCCTGAGGCATTGGATCGTTTAGAGCGCCGTTTGATTCAGCTGAAAATTGAGCGTGAAGCACTGAAAAAAGAAGACGATGCGGCAACCATTAAGAGGCTTGATAAGCTTAAAGAAGAAATTACTGAGCTGGAACGTGAGTACGCTGACTTAGAAGAAATCTGGAAATCAGAAAAGTCAGAAGTACAAGGTTCAGCGCAACTGCAGCAAAAAATTGAACAAGCTCGCCAAGAGATGGAGCTGTCACGTCGAAAAGGTGATCTGAACCGCACCGCAGAGTTGCAGTATGGGGTGATTCCCGATTTAGAACGCAGCTTGGAAATGGTTGATCAAAATAGCAAGGTTGAAAATCAGCTGTTGCGTACTAAAGTCACTGATGAAGAAATTGCTGATGTGGTTTCACGCTGGACGGGTATTCCAGTCTCGAAAATGCTCGAAGGTGAGCGTGACAAACTGCTGAAAATGGAAGAGCTGCTGCATACTCGTGTGATTGGTCAGAATGAAGCGGTGATTGCCGTTTCCAATGCGGTGCGTCGTTCGCGAGCAGGCTTATCTGATCCTGATCGTCCCAGCGGATCATTCTTATTCTTAGGCCCAACCGGTGTGGGTAAAACTGAACTGTGTAAAGCACTGGCGGAGTTCTTATTTGATACCGAAGACGCCTTGATCCGCATCGATATGTCGGAGTTTATGGAGAAACACTCGGTTGCGCGTTTAATCGGTGCGCCTCCAGGTTATGTGGGGTATGAAGAGGGTGGTTACTTAACTGAAGCCGTACGTCGTAAGCCATACTCTGTGGTGCTGCTGGATGAAGTGGAAAAAGCGCACTCGGATGTATTTAACGTGCTGCTGCAAGTGCTGGATGATGGCCGCTTAACCGACAGTCACGGCCGTACCGTGGACTTCCGTAATACCGTTGTGGTGATGACCTCGAACTTAGGTTCAGTGCAAATCCAAGAGATGATGGGTGATCGTGAGGGTCAGCGTGCTGCGGTGATGGATGCCGTGGGTACACACTTCCGTCCTGAGTTTATCAACCGTATTGATGAGTTGGTGATCTTTGATCCGCTGGGCACTGAGCAGATTGCTGGTATTGCTGATATCCAGCTGGGTCGTTTACGCCAGCGTTTAGCTGAGCGTGAATTGCGCTTTGAGTTAACACCTGAAGCCTTAGAGAAGTTAGTGGCTGAAGGTTACGATCCAATCTATGGTGCACGTCCATTGAAGCGTGCGATTCAGCGTTGGATTGAAAACCCGCTGGCGCAACAAATTCTTTCTGGAGAGTTTGAGCTGGGCACCACCATTCAAGCAACTCTTGACGGCGGTGAGATTGTGTTTAAGTAAACACAGTCTAGACTGTTATCTGTTAGACAAAGCGCAACCTTCGGGTTGCGTTTTAGCTAGTGCGATTCAACGCAAGTTAGCTGTACAGAGTCAATAAAGTAGGGGGTGAATCTAAACGCTGTAATAAGCGCTGTAGCTCTGACTGGGCTTTGGCTGGGGCGCTGGTTTAGCACGCGGCTTAAGGTATAAGTCTGCTAAACTACGGGCTTTATTTTTACAGGTCCCTTCCCATGCCACACGCCGTATCGCGTTTGCGTGATCAACGCTTGGCTCGCAGTCAAAAACCTTTCTTAGCTCGTGGTGCTTATTTAGTGCGCTGCAAGCGTTGCCGTGTCAGTGCTGTCTATTGCATGTGCGCTTGGCAGCCTAAGGTGACCGCGCAAAGTGCTGTGTGTTTATTGATGTACGATGCCGAGCCATTAAAACCGACTAATACTGGTTGGCTGATTGCCGATGTAGTCCCGGATACTTTTGCTTTTAGTTGGTCACGCACTGAGGTGGATCAGAATATCCTTAATCTATTGGCTGACCCACAATGGCAACCCTATGTGGTGTTTCCAGAAGAGTATGTAGCCACTGAGCGAGTGGTGCATGATGTGCCGCATGCCCAGCTGAAAGCCTCAGGCAAGCGTCCGTTGTTTATTGTTTTAGACGGTACTTGGACTGAAGCGCGCAAGATGTTTCGTAAATCAGCTTATCTGCTGGACTTGCCGGTACTGAGCTTGCAGCCTGATGATATTTCTCATTATCGCTTACGCCGTTCCACCCGCGAAGAGCATCTGTGCACGGCTGAAGTCACCGCTTTATGTCTGCATCTGGCCGATGATACGCAAGCAGCCTTAGCTCTGGAAACTTGGTTCGCACGCTTTAGCCGCCATTATCTGGCTGGACGCAAACCACCCTCGGTTGCAGAGAAAGAAGCTCTGCGTAACGGTACCGCGCTGTAGCTATTGGCATAGAATATATCCAGTAGCCACTTACTACGTTCACACAATAGATATGTAAATAACACAACTGCAACGCCAAGAAGCACGCATGCGGCTCGCTTTTTTTGATATAGTTAGCTAGCTAACTAATTGAGTGAAGGACTTATGAGTACAACGTCAAAACCGCTCTATGGTATTTTATTGGTTATGTGTGCCGGCTTGCTATTGGCTACACATGATGGGGTTTCCAAATATTTAACCCATATTTATCCGCTGATTATGGTGATCTGGCTGCGCTACTTTGTGCAAACATTGGCGATGATTGTCTTGTTCTTCCCAAAGATGCGCTGGGCAATTTTACGCACCCAGCGGCCATGGTTGCAGTTATTACGCGCGATCAGTTTGCTCAGTATCAGTCTGCTATTTATCAGTGGCCTACGCTATATACCACTGGCAGAAGCGACGGCAGTGATTTTTTTAGCACCGCTGATTGTGACGGTACTTTCTGCGCTAGTACTGCATGAAAGAGTCAGCAAAGGGCAGTGGGCCGCCGTTACAATAGGCTTTTTAGGCGTCTTATTTATTGTGCGTCCTGGCGGGGATTTATTTACGCCAGCTATTTTATTACCGGTGGGAGCATCGTTTTGCTTTGCTATTTATCAGCTGATTACTCGTCGCCTCGCCAGTACAGACCACGCTGTGACCAGTAACTTTTTATCGGGCTTGTTTGGTACGCTTGTGCTAACGGCATTATTACCCGGCCAATATACATTGAGTGTAGCCAGTACTGATCTGCTGTTTATGTTGGCGCTGGGCTTATTAGCAATGACTGCCCATATGCTGCTGACGATGGCGTTAAAATATTCCACCGCTGCAACGCTAGCGCCGTTTACTTATGCGCAGATTGTGTTTGCCGGCGTTGTCGGTTATATCGCTTTTGGGCAGTTACCTGACATGCTTTCAATCATCGGCGTGCTAATCATCAGCTGTAGCGGTTTGGCAGTAGCGTATTTACAGCACACAGCGCCGAGGCTATAACGTCGTGCTTAATTGTTGAGGAGTATGGCCTGTAGTTTAGTCAGTTCGATGGGCTTAGCTAAGTGGCCATTCATGCCTGCTTCTTTAGCGCGCAAATGATGCTCTTCCAGTACATGTGCCGACAGGGCAATAATGGGCACAGGAAGTAAACCGTGGGCTGTTTCGTAGGCGCGATATTTTTGTGCTGCAGTAAATCCATCCATGACCGGCATTTCACAGTCCATAAGCACTAAGTCATAACGTTTTTCTTGCAGCATATCTAAAGCGATTTGACCGTTAGCGGCGACATCAATCTGAATCCCCAGCTTACTTAATAAGCCGGTGATCACTTTGACCGATATAGCATCATCTTCGGCAACTAAGACACGCTTGCCAGCCACTTGGTCTGTGGTGCTGATAGGTGCGCTACTGTGTTGCACAGCATTGATCAGCGTGGTTTTGAGTGTCGAGCCGCTGACAGGCTTCATCAGTATATGGCTGATACCCGCGTTGCGCGTGGTCACCGAATCTATCTGACTGCTGCTGGTCAGCATAATCAAAGTGCTATCAGCGGTGAGTATCGGGTCTTTTTTGATGCGTACAGCGAAAGTGATTGCCGTTGGTTTATGGGTTGTTTCACTGATAATAATTGCATCAAAACGCTGTCCTTGCATGTTTCTATTGCGCAAGAGCGCTACGGCTTCAGTAATTGACGAGCGCGTGCTGACCAGCATGCCCCATTCGCTACATTGCTGGGCTAGAACTTTTTGTGAGAGCGCATTACTGTCAATAATTAAGATGTGTTTCTGGCGTAATATATTATCAGCCTCGATATGACTGGTGGGCTTCTGCTCTGCATTGAGCGGTACATTAAAGGTGAATACTGTGCCGTGTGAGCTGCGCTTTATTTGAAAGCTACCGGCCATTAAATTGATTAACTTGCGAGCAATGATAATGCCCAGATTGCCACCGATAAAGGATGTGCTGAGTAAGTCTTTGCTGTGTAGTTTTGCGGTACTGAGAATATGACGCTCTTGTTCACTTAAAGGTGTGCCCGTGTCTTGCACACTAAAGATCAACTGCGCCTGTTCACTGCTTTGATCGACCATCACGCTTAAAATAATTTCGCCGTTATAGGTACGCTTAAAAGCATTGCTGAGGATACTGAGTACAACTTGACGAAAACGCACAGGGTCACCCAATATTGTTTCAGGGGTCTGTGGTTGCAAAAATACAGTTAACTCAACCTGTTGCTCTTTAGCACGAAATGAAAAAGCTTGAGTACACTCCTGGAGTAATCCGGCCAAGTTAAAAGGCGTATGACTGAGCACAACCTCATTAGATTCAAGACGTGAAACATCTAAAATTGCATTAATAAGGCTCAGGAGTTCATTGCCTGAGCCTTGAATAGTGTGAGCGTAATCACGCTGTTTAGTGGACAACGGTGTGTCGAGCAATAAGGTTGTCATGCCCAATACACCACTCAAGGGCGTACGTATTTCATGGCTGATTTTTGCTAAGAGTTCCGACTTGGCGCGGCGTTCTGCCTCTTCAGCTGCCTGCACGAATGCATGCTCCATTGTTTTAGCGATCTGTTCATTATGGGTTTGACTCAGCCCTGCGCTAATAATAATTGCGCTGATTGATACACTGGCGAGGATAAGAAACATGATGCCGTCTGAATAGAGCTCATGTTGATTGATGAAGTAGGGCCAAACGACCAGTAAAGTTAAGGATGTAATCGTTAGGCCAAGTGATAATAAACCAGTGTGTGCGCAGTCACTGTGCCTTACTTTTAATGTGCAGCCCAGCAATATAACGGTTGAACTGATCAATAGATAAAAAGTCAGGGCGTGGGCGTAGTGAGCGGGTAGTACGAATATACCTATAATACTTAGACATAATAGCGCCATATGCCCTATCAGTTGCTTGGATAGTCGACTTAAACTCTGTGATTTGGGTAGGCATTGCAGGCATGCGGCATGCAAAAAAAATAAACTTACAACAATACAGCTGTAGATGAGCTGCGCCGTGTGATTGGCCAGTAAATCGAATTGCGTTAGTGGCTGCTGAATGGGGAAAGCTAAAAACAGCAGCATAGAGCTGACTGCCAGAGCGACGAATAGATTGCTGTAGTACTGAGTATTGAGAAAGCGCAATAGGTTGTAGAGAATGGTGCTAAGAATGACGCCGAGTACTATGCCAGTCAGCAGTGGGGGGGCTGCTTCAGCAACAAAATAAATGGCCAGCTGTTGGTGAATAATGCTCAGCGGGATCGCGCTGCCTGCTGAAAATACGGCATGGTAATAGTCCGGCACACTGACGATTAAAAATAAAGAGCCAAAGGCTAGGCTGATTATTAAGGCAATTGCTAAGCGAATGGGATTCACGTCAGTACTTAACGCCTCTAAATAATTAAAAAACGCCCCGTATACAGCGCATAGCGGGGCGTTTAGATATGAGCTTAGCTGTTA
>DASRNZ010000186.1:0-14085 GCA_035647155.1 Thiopseudomonas sp. | reverse complement strand
CTGTAAATTATTTGTTTTCTTGGCTGATGAACACCGCAATAGCACGTTCAAAACGCGCCAGACCTTCATCTAAATCGGCTTGTTCAATCACCAAACTTGGCGCAAAACGCACCACGTCAGGCCCAGCCACTAACACCAGCAAGCCTTCACGCTCCGCTGCTGCCATCAGTGCACCGGCTTTACCTTTATAGGCTGCACTCATCACTGCACCGATTAACAAGCCTTCACCACGTACCAGCTCAAACAGATTGTGCGGCTCACCCAGGGCTCGTAGCTTTTCACGCAGGTATTCACCTTTTGCAGTGACGCCAGTAAGCACTTCTGGGGTATTGATAATATCCAATACCGCTTCACCGACCGCACAGGCCAATGGATTACCACCAAAAGTTGTGCCGTGGGTACCGACCGCTAAGTGCTTGGCATATTCTTCAGTGGTCAGCATGGCTGAGATAGGGAAACCACCACCTAAGCTTTTTGCGATGCTCATCACATCAGGTGTCACACCATACAACTCATGAGCAAAAAGTTTACCGCTACGGCCCATACCTGATTGCACTTCATCAAAGATTAAGAGCGCGTTGTACTTATCACACAGTGCACGCACACCTTCTAGGTAGGCTTGCTCAGCAGGTAGCACACCACTTTCACCCTGCATCGGCTCTAAAATCACCGCACAGGTGCGCTCAGAGATCATCGCTTCGAGGGCTGCTAAGTCGTTAAACTTTACATGGCTGATACCGGTGGGACGCGGGCCAAAACCTTCTGAATACTTGGGTTGACCACCCACATTCACGGTAAAGACGGTGCGACCATGAAAGCTATTAAAGGCTGAAATAATTTCATATTTCTCATCGCCAAAACGATCGTGTGCAACGCGACGCGCTAACTTCAAGGCTGCTTCGTTCGCTTCAGCACCGGAGTTACTGAAAAACACGCGATCGGCAAAAGTGGCGTCGGTCAGTTTACGTGCTAAACGCAAGGCTGGCTCATTGGTAAAGACGTTGGATACGTGCCACAGCGTATTGGCTTGTGTGGTCAAGGCTTCAACCAGTGCAGGATGACAATGCCCCAAACTGTTGACGGCGATACCACCGGACAAATCAATCAGTTCGCGTCCACTTTGATCCCATAATCGCGAACCTAAGCCGCGCACTGGAACAAAGCCAGCTGGTGCGTAGTTGGGCACCATAACTTGATCAAAATCAGCGCGACTGACCTGCGCCTCTTGAATGGACATGCCTGCTCTCCTGGATAAAAATCCCGTTGTGTAAAAGACTATTGAAAAATATACTGCTAAAAACACCTTATATAGTAACGCGTGCAGCATGATTAAGCTGTGCTTGCGCGGTGCTGTATAGCAGTTTAAACCTAGATGAGACAAAAGCGCAGAGTAAAACGCAACTTTATCTAGCAACCCACCCTTTTACGCCATTTCTACAGGCTTTCCAAGGTAAATCACTGAATTAGATGGGTTGCTGTGAGTTTTAAAAGCTGGTTCTGTGGCATGACGTACTCTTGGTTCCTACTTATCAACACCTGGGCATCAATGCTCACCCTTGCATGTTAGTCATGCAAACAACACCAATCTTCACAAGTACTGCGCTAGTACTGTGGCAAGCGAAGCCATGGATGGCGCAGCGTCCGACTTGGGGCAGGACTGCCCCGTGAAGGGAAGAACAGCACTAGTGCAGTACGACACGCACAAGACTCTCGCTTCTGCTTTTGCTGCTTTGGGTCGTTTACAACGCCCTTGTCGGCCTAAAGGCGCGACCTACCCGACAGCAAGCAGTATTGGCACTGCAAACAACATCATTATTCAAACCACTGCAAACTCTCTCGCAACGCCACCACTTCACCCACAATAATCAAACTCGGACTCTGCACCGCCTCAAGACTTAACTGCTCAACCATAGTTGCCAACGTGCCGACAAACACCCGCTGCTGTGCTGTGGTGCCGTTTTCAATTAAAGCAATCGGCGTACTGGTAGCACGGCCATGAGCGATTAATTGCTCACAGATCGCCGCTAAACACCCCAAGCCCATATAAAACACTACCGTTTGCATCGGCACAGCCAGCTCAGCCCACGGCAAATCCAGCACGCCATCCACCGCATGCCCAGTGACGAAACGCACCGACTGCGCATAATCGCGATGCGTTAACGGAATTCCCGCATAAGCAGAACACCCCGAAGCCGCAGTAATCCCCGGCACCACTTGAAAAGGAATCTGCTGCGCAGCCAGCTCGGCAATTTCTTCACCACCACGGCCAAAGATAAATGGATCACCACCCTTTAAACGCACCACGCGCTTGCCCTGCAGCGCTAACTCAACCAGCTTTTGATTGATCTGATCTTGCGGCACGCTGTGATTCGACGCTTGTTTACCCACATACATCCGATCGGCATCGCGACGGCACAAGTCCAAGATTGCCGGAGCTACTAAACGGTCATACAACACCACATCCGCTTGCTGCATTAAACGCAGCGCTTTAAAGGTCAGTAAATCCGGATCACCAGGACCGGCACCGACCAAATACACCTCACCGCGCACTTGATCATCTGCACCACTGATTTTCTCCATCAGCAATTGCTCGGCCTGCTCATCACGACCGGCAAAGATATGCTCAGCCACTCGCCCCTGAAACACATCTTCCCAAAACACACGGCGCGGTTGTACTTTAGGTAATAGCGTTTTGACCTGATCACGAAAACGCGCGGCCAATCCAGCCAAGCGCCCATAACTCGATGGCAATAAGGTTTCAATTTTAGCCCGCGCAAGACGTGCCAGCACCGGCGCATGCCCTGCAGTGGAGACGGCAATAATTAAAGGTGAACGATCAACAATCGCCGGAAACATCACTGTGGATAAATCGGGCACGCCCAGCGCATACACAGGAATGCCACGCGCCTGTGCTTGAGTCGCAATCGCCGCATTCACCTCTGGCTGATCTGTGGTGGCTAATACTAAACAGCAACCTTGCATATCGCTGTCTTGGTATTCACGCAGCAGATATTGACCGTACTGAGCAGCAACAAGGCCTTGCAACTCATCACTGACAACGGGTGCTATCACCCGCAATACAGCACCCGCATCCAAAATCACTCGCGCTTTACGCAGTGCCATTTCACCACCACCGACTAGCAGCACATCACGTCCTTGCAGCTTATGAAATAACGGCAAACAGTCCATAACAACACCTTAGGTCAATGATGATTAAAAATTACAGATACAGAAAAGGCATGCTGAACGCAGAGCTGCTCAATGCTCCAGGAGACGCCCCAAAACACTAAACGCTAAAAGCAAAACAGCGACGCAAATACATGCAGTCGCTGTTAAAATCTGAGAGTGCACAGCGCTGTGCACTCTCAGCTATATCGCTCAGTGACTTAACGAATAACGTCAAGACCGCCCATATAGGGACGCAATACTGCAGGCACTGTGATACTGCCATCAGCTTGCTGATTGTTTTCTATTACAGCCACCAAAGTACGGCCCACAGCTAAACCTGAACCATTGAGTGTATGCACGAGCTCAGTCTTACCGGTTTCTGCATTACGGAAACGGGTTTGCATACGGCGCGCCTGGAAATCAGTGCAGTTGGAGCACGAAGAAATCTCACGGTACTTATCTTGGCTTGGCACCCACACTTCGAGGTCATAGGTTTTGCTAGCACTAAAGCCCATATCACCGGTGCACAAAGACATTACACGGTACGGTAACTCTAGAGCTTGCAGTACTTTTTCAGCATTGCCAGTTAACTCTTCCAGCGCAGCGTATGACGTTGCTGGATCAACAATCTGCACCAGTTCAACTTTATCAAACTGATGCTGACGAATCATACCGCGCGTATCACGACCTGAAGCTCCAGCTTCGCTACGGAAGCATGGGCTGTGTGCAACCATCTTCAATGGCAAATGTGCCACATCTAAAATCTCACCGGCCACGGTGTTGGTCAGCGACACTTCAGCGGTTGGAATCAAATACAGTGGCGTTTGATCTTCACGCTCAATACGGAACAAATCTTCCGAGAATTTGGGTAGCTGACCTGTACCCTGCAATGCAGAAGCCTGCACCAAGTACGGCGTATACATCTCTTGATAGCCATGCTCAGAAGTATGCAAATCAAGCATAAACTGCGCCAGCGCACGGTGCAGACGCGCAATACCACCGCGCATCACAGCAAAGCGTGCGCCAGATAATTTGGCCGCAGCTTCAAAATCCAAACCCTGAATATTTTCACCCAGCAGAACATGATCCTGCACAGGAAAATCAAAGCTGCGCGGTGTGCCCCAACTGCGCACTTCAACGTTGTCATCTTCACTCTCACCTTGTGGAACTGACTCGTGCGGCAAGTTGGGGATATTTAACGCAATCGCATCTAAATCTGCTTGAATGCTTTCCAGCTCACGCTTACCAGCTTCTAGCTCACCACCGAGCTGATCCACTTGCGCCAGCAATGGAGCAATATCTTCACCTCGGCCTTTCGCTTGACCAATCGACTTAGAACGGCTGTTACGCTCAGCTTGCAACTGCTCAGTGCGCGTTTGCACTTCTTTGCGTTGCGCTTCTAAAGCTTCTAAACCGGCAACATCTAACACAAAACCACGCTGCGCAAGATGCTCAGCGATCGCTTGGGGGTTGGTGCGTAACAATTTTGAATCAAGCATAAAGGTATCCGTTCTTACAAAGAAAATTTAATCAGTGCCATGCCCAACCCAGTCGCCAATAAGCCACCAAGCAAGGTCACGCCCATATAAAGTAAAGCTTGTAACATCTGGCCGCCAGTGAGCAGGCTCAGCGCATCCAAAGAGAATGTTGAATAGGTCGTAAAGCCACCCAGAAAACCCGTCATTAACAGCAATCGCGTTAAATCTGGTACATCGGGGCGCAACACAAACCATGCAAAAGCACAGCCTATTAAAAAACAGCCGATGATATTAACCAAAAGAGTGGCAATGTACAGATAGGCGGGCAAAATTTGTGCAATCAGTAGCGAAACCAAGTAACGCAATACACTGCCCGCAGCACCGCCCAACGCCACCATTACAAAATTCATTAGTGCGTCTTCCGTCGCTGTTGCACACTGGCCTGATCTAAGCGTTTTAAGTATTTAAGCTTTTCGCCAATTTTAATTTCTAAACCCCGTGCTGGCGGCTGGTAGTACTGGCGCGGTGTTAATTCCTCAGGAAAATAATCCTCACCTGCAGCATAAGCATCGGGCTCATCATGCGCATAGCGGTATTCCTCAGCGTAACCTAACTGTTTCATCAACTTAGTCGGTGCTAAACGCAAATGGATGGGCACCTGCAGTGAGCCAGACTCTTGCGCATCCTGACGCGCTGCTTTATAGGCTTTATACACCGCATTACTTTTCGGCGCACAGGCTAAATAAGTAATGGCTTGCGCCACCGATAACTCGCCTTCAGGACTGCCCAAACGCTCTTGCACATCCCAGGCGGATAAGCACAAAGTCAGTGCGCGTGGGTCGGCATTACCAATATCTTCACTGGCCATACGCACCACACGACGGGCTATATACAAAGGATCACAACCGCCATCAATCATCCGCGCAAACCAATACAGCGCTGCATCTGGATTGGAGCCGCGCACTGATTTATGCAGCGCCGACATCTGCTCATAAAATGACTCACCGCCTTTATCAAAGCGGCGCATGCTATCGCCCAGAATATTACCCAACAAATCAACGGTAATGCAGCCACCGCGCTCCATTAAATCAGAGGCATTTTCTAACAAATTCAGTAAACGTCGACCATCACCATCCGCCGCTCGAATCAGTATCTCCTGCGCTTCGGGTTCAATGCTTAATTGCAGATCCGCTAAGCCACGTTCATCACTGAGTGCGCGCTCAAGCAACAACTCTAGCGCTGCTTGATCAAGACTTTGCAGGACATACACACGCGCTCGGGATAACAAAGCATTATTAAGTTCAAATGAGGGGTTTTCTGTGGTGGCACCGATAAAAATAAAAGTGCCGTCTTCCACATAAGGTAAAAAAGCGTCTTGTTGGCCTTTATTAAAGCGGTGCACTTCATCGACAAACAAGATGGTGCGGCGGCTGTATTGCGCCGCCTGCTGTTTTGCATCTTGCACAGCTTCGCGGATTTCTTTAACTCCGGACAACACCGCCGACAGAGTAATAAAGTGCGCATCACTGACCTGCGCCAGCAAACGCGCCAAAGTGGTTTTACCCACACCTGGCGGCCCCCAAAAAATCATCGAGTGCAACGCACCTTGCTCTAAGGCGCGGCGCAGCGGTTTACCAGCAGCCAAAATATGCTGTTGTCCAACATATTCCTCCAAGGTATTGGCACGCAAACGCGCGGCCAGTGGCTGGGCAATCGGCTCACTGCTAAACAGTTGCACTGTTACTCCTCATCCTCAATCACATCAACACCAGCGGGCGCAACAAAAACAAACTGATCGGCAGCAATCGGCTGATTGACTTCCACATTGATAAATAAAATATTAGTGCGCTGACCGACTGCATCGAGCAATTGCATATCGTTGATCACACCATCACGAAATGACAGACGCAGCGTATCAAAAAGCGTGTCTTTAGCCGTTGGCGTTAAGACAAAATCAATCACCGGGCCGCCTTCTTTATAAGTGATGGTAAAGTTTTCACTGATTTTTGAGACATCACCCGATAACAATAAAGCTGGCGTATGAGTCAAACGCTGGTCCATCTTCTGTACCGTCACCTGCATCAAGTCAGGGTCATACAGCCATACTTTCTGACCATTAGACACCAGCAACTGCTCCAAGGGTGGATTGGTATGCCAGCGGAATAAACCTGGCCGCTGCAGCACCATCTCGCCCGAAGCCTCTTGCAACTGAGTACCGCTGGAATCCAGAGTCAGCTGAGAAAAGCTACCGCTAATGGTTTGCGTTGAACTGAGCAAAGCACTGAGCTTATTGGCGGCTTGCTGCTGCTCACTGACTGCAGCATGCAGGCTCTGTACCGGCAGTAGTGTTGCACTGGCCAGCAAGACACCGCCCAGTACACCTAATACACTTTTATATAGTGTGCGCATCGATACTCTCTTTTCTTGAGCATTAAAAAATACCTGACTCAAACCATGAGTCAGACCACAAATACTTAATCGCGCACGGGTGGCGGCGCCAGCACTTCTCGTGAACCATTGTGTGCCGCCGACGACACTACACCGGCCATCTCCATGGATTCAACCATACGTGCAGCACGGTTATAACCGACTTTCAGCTGACGCTGCACCGCAGAAATTGAAGCTCTGCGTGATTCAGTCACATAACGTACAGCCTGATCATACAAAGGATCATCTTCATTGTTGCTAGCGCCTCCTTCAAAGCCACTGCCCGACTCTTCTACACCCACTAAAATCTCTTCAATATAATCTGGCTCACCGCGCAGTTTCCACGCATCCACCACGCGATGCACTTCTTCGTCCGACACAAACGCACCATGCACACGAATCGGCAAACTGGTGCCTGGCGGCAAGTACAACATGTCACCATGCCCCAGCAGTTGCTCGGCACCGCCTTGATCCAATACCGTACGCGAGTCAATTTTACTCGAGACTTGGAAAGCAATTCGCGTGGGAATATTGGCCTTAATCAGACCGGTAATCACATCCACTGATGGACGCTGAGTGGCGAGAATCAAATGAATCCCCGCCGCACGAGCTTTTTGCGCAATACGTGCAATCAACTCTTCAACTTTCTTACCAACCACCATAATCATGTCAGCAAACTCATCCACCACGACAATAATGGTTGGTAGCTTACTTAAATGCGGCGGTACATCATTCATATCATCACGTTTGAACGTTGGGTCATCCAAAGGTTCGCCCGCTTCTTCAGCGTCTTTCACTTTACGGTTATAACCGGCCAAGTTACGCACGCCCATCATTGACATTAATTTGTAGCGGCGCTCCATTTCCGCCACACACCAACGCAGCGCATTGGCCGCTTCTTTCATATCGGTGACGACAGGACAGAGCAAATGCGGAATGCCTTCATAGATGGATAATTCCAGCATTTTCGGGTCAATCATAATCAAGCGTGCTTCTTCCGGTGTTGATTTAAACAACACCGATAAAATCATCGCATTCACACCCACTGACTTACCAGAACCTGTGGTTCCGGCCACCAATAAGTGCGGCATTTTTGCTAAGTCAGCAATCACCGCCTGCCCACCAATATCATGACCTAGAGCGATCGTCACAGGGGATTTTGCTTCGGCAAACTCGGGTGTATCCAACACTTCAGAGAAGCGCACAATCTGGCGATCTTCGTTGGGCACTTCAATACCCACAGTGGTTTTACCCGGAATCACCTCAACCACACGCACACTGATCATCGCCATGGAGCGCGCCAAGTCTTTGGCTAAGTTAGTAATGCGGCTGACTTTCACCCCAGGTGCTAATTGAATCTCAAAGCGTGTCACTACAGGACCTGGATGCACTGACTCAACTTCAACATGCACACCAAACTCTTTAAGTTTGATTTCCAACAGGCGTGACATTGATTGCAGTGATTCTTCGGAGTAGCTGGGCTTTTTCTTCTGCGCTTTATCTAGCAAGGCCAAAGGTGGCAAGGTGCCGATAACAGCACTGTCGACATTTTTAGCCGGCGGCTTACTTTTGGCTAACGCTGCAGCCGCAGGTTCTTCTGCTATGGTTTGCTTAGTGAGCGGAGTAATCACTGGCTCACGGCGACCCTGTGACTGAGCCTGCTCAACCGGTGCTGTAGCAGCTTGAGGCGTATCTTTAATGATGACAGGCTCTTTTTTCTCAGCGCGCAATGCGCTTATGACTGGCTCTTCATGCTCATCGTCATCCTCTAGTTCCTCTTCACGTAAACGCACTTTTTCTTGTTTACGCTCTTGAATTTCACCAAAGGTCTGTTGCAACCAAGCTTGCATCCACTGGCTAAAGCGCAAGGTTAAATCACCCACAGCTTCCATGATTTTAAACCAGGACAAATTGGCATAAATGGTTAAACCGAATAAAAAACACGCCAACAAAAACAGTGTTGCGCCCTCAACGTTCAATGAGCCCTTTAAGGCCTCACCTAAGACGTTGCCAAGAATATTAAAGTTTTTCGGCGCCATTTCAGGCACAGGGAAATGGATATGCGCCAGCGCTGAACCTGAACACAACAACAGAATAAATCCAAAGGAGCGCAAAGCAAACAGCCAGCCATTCCATATCACTGATTGATAGCGATTTTGAAACACCAGCACCGTTTTCAACATCAATACTAGAGGGAATAGCCACGCAAAATAGCCCAGCACACTAAACAACACATCAGCGATCCAAGCGCCAATCAGCCCTCCAGCATTACTGATCGAATCAATATGACCGGTACTATTGGAAAAGCTGGAGTCATGTACATCGAAACTCAGCAGTACCATCCAGAGATAAATACAAAGTACGGCTAAGAGAATCAGCACGCCTTCTTTCAGGCGTAACTGCGCTTGTTCTTGCCATGTCAGTTTTTCAGACGTTTGCGGGTGTGTTGTGTTCTTCAAAAAAGAGTCCTGCTGGGCCTCGATTTAAACAAGGCTCATCAAAAAAAGATAATCACAAAAAAGCTTAACAACGCGCCATTGTACGGACTTAAGCTGACTATTTCACCTGCACAGATAACAACTCAAGAGCATGCACTTTGCACATGAACTTTTCAGCCAGATGGCTTATCTTACAGTATTACTCTTCAGTACATTTCACTCAGCGCACAGCAGGCCATTTCGGTTTGATCTTAGACGCTATTTGTTAAGGTTACTTATGCTCACTTGGCTCAATCGCGCCTCACTGTCCTTCCCTCCCCTGCGCAAAGCCCTACGTGAACCCAATGGTCTTTTGGCTGCCGGCGGAGATTTATCCGCTGAGCGGCTAGTGGCCGCCTATCGCCACGGTTGCTTTCCTTGGTATGAAGACGGTCAACCGATTCTCTGGTGGTCACCTAATCCGCGCACCGTGTTGCTGCCTGACAACCTGCATATTTCTCGCAGCTTGCGCAAAGTACTGCGCAGCGATCAGTTTAGCGTGACCTTTGACCGCAACTTCGCGCAAGTGATCCATGCCTGTGCACAGCCACGCCACGATCAAAACGGCACATGGATTACCAGCGACATTCAAAAGGCCTATATTGAACTGCACCAACAAGGCGTCGCCCACTCGGTCGAGGTTTGGCAAAATGAGAAACTGGTAGGCGGTTTATACGGCATTGCTATCGGCCAGCTATTTTTTGGTGAATCCATGTTCAGCCGAGTCAGTAACGCATCAAAAGTGGGCTTTGTTACTTTGGTCAGCGCGTTAAAATCTGCAGGCTTTCAATTAATCGACTGTCAAATGCCCACTGAGCACTTACTCAGTCTGGGTGCCGACAGTATTACTCGCATAGATTTTGCTGACTATTTAAACCACTACCTGGATAGCACCAATACCATGCACTGGGCCACTCCAGCGATCATCACGAGCACTTTAGCACCATGAAAACCTTGCAACTCTACTTAGGCCAAGATCACTCCTGCAGCTATTTAGCCGAGCGCACTGCCAATTCAATTTTTATTGACCCGAATGAAACAGTTACCGCCGAACTCTACAGCCAGCTCATTGAACAAGGTTTTCGACGCAGCGCAGGCCACGTCTATCGCCCACACTGTGGACCTTGCAGCGCCTGCGTTTCGGCGCGCATCCCCGTAGAAGCATTTCAAGCCACCACCGCACAGAAAAAGATAATTAGACGTAATCATGATCTAACCGTAAAGGCCGTCAGTAGCGAATTTCGTCAAGAACACTACGCTCTGTATCAGCGCTATATTGAACAACGCCATGCCGATGGCGATATGCACCCGCCATCTGTTGAACAATTTAAAGGGTTCTTAACCTCAGATCTGGATTTTGTGCGCTTTTATGAATTCCGCTTAGGTGAGCAATTATTAGCGGTCGCCGCCACGGACGTGTTACCGACAGGTTTATCGGCCATGTACACCTTCTTTGAGCCCGAAGATAAACGTCGCAGCCTCGGTCGTTATGCCATTTTATGGCAAATTCAAGAAAGCCTGCGTCTGGGACTGCCATATATCTATCTAGGTTACTGGGTCAAAGACTGCCAAAAAATGAATTATAAAACTCAATACCAACCTCTAGAAGGCTTTATTGATCAGCAATGGCAGGCTTTACCCGCTTAGTTTCTTAGGCTCCGCAACCTTTTGACCGTTAAAAAGCACAACAGCAAGAGGATATTTGGCCTTTTCTAACAAAATACGGCATAATGTGGGCCGATTTTGCCTGATTGCAATTTAGTGCGTCAGGTCTTTTATTTGTATTTTGAGGATTATACTGCATGTCGAAAGAAGACAGCTTCGAAATGGAAGGCACTGTCGTCGACACCCTGCCTAACACTATGTTCCGTGTAGAGTTAGAAAATGGGCACGTCGTTACCGCGCATATCTCCGGTAAAATGCGTAAAAACTATATCCGCATTTTAACAGGCGATAAAGTTCGTGTTGAGATTACACCTTATGACCTCAGCAAAGGCCGCATTACTTACCGCGCCCGCTGATTCGTAACACGCTGCGCTACAGACTGCAAAATACGGTACAAACTTAATATTTGTGCCGTTTTTTTGTTGCCTAAAAATGTAAAAACCACCAAAAATAAAAAAGGGGTTAAGCCTCATACAGACTCACCCCCTTTTTTAATTTTGCCGTCAGCGCCCTCAACCCAAAGACTGATTGCGCACACTGCAACCCGTAGATCTTTAATCATGGCCAGCGCAAAGCACTGACCATCCAGCACTGACTTAGAACTTCATATCAACACGAGTCCACCACGTGCGCCCCACCTCATTCACGCGCGTTGGATCATCTGCATAACCAAAGCCCGCATTACCAGCCAGATTCAAATGCTCGCTGTAGTTTTTATCAAACAGGTTGTCGATACCCGCACTGACTTTCCAGTTTTTGCTTAAACGGTAAGCACTGTTGATGGAGAACACTCCAAAACCTGAACTGTCACCAAAGTCTTTACCAACAACGTTACCTCGACCTTCGTCAATACGATTTTGCGCAGCCACCACACGCCATAACGCAGCAGAACTGAAATCACCCTGCTCATAACTTAAGCCAAAGCGCGCTTCTAAAGGTGGAATTTGTGGCATGGCGCGACTATCAGTGGTGTTTTTACCATAGGCATAGGCTAGGCTCATGTCACCTTTAATATTAGATGAGAACTGATACGCAGCACCCAATTCACCGCCCATAACCCGCGCTTTAATATTATCCACTGTCGACATCGGCATCATCGCGCCTTGACGGTAGCTGAACATAATATAATCACTGACACGACCTACATAACCTGAAGCCCAGGCTTCAATCGGCCCTTCGCTATACTGAATACCAAAGTCCACTTGAGTGGTTTTTTCTGGATCCGTAGTCGCGAACGCTGTGGGCTGGAAGCCAGTAGGATTCATCCCCCCACCAATGGGCGTACTGGTGGCTGAAAACAACTCCCAATAGTCTGGGAAGCGCTGACTGTGGCCTAAGCCAATATAGGTCGTCGCAGGAATTGACTGCAAGTCATGCTCATAGCGTACAAAGCCACTGGGTAGAGTTTTACTGCGCTCTTTATCAGCGGTTGGATTAGGCTGACACCCACCCATTCCTGTGCACAGTTGCGCACGCGTATCTGTAGCAGAAGAACGATCCAAACGCACACCTGTGATCAGGCGCTCGCCATCAGCCATATTCCAACTGAGCTCACTGAACACACCATATTGCTTAAACTCAGCATCTTTAGCCCAAGACATGCGCTTATAGCTATCGCCTGGACCTTTGCGGCCACGGTGCTCGTTTTTCTGTGCATCAACACCGACAATCACTTCAATCGCATCCCACTGCCAAGTCCCACTGACACGCGTACCTAAAGTACGGCGATCAACCGCACTGGCCATAGCCATACGCATCGGAATCATAGAAGCATTAGGATCAGGATGACGCAGCTTATAGTTATCCATCACATGGTCAGCGTAGTTGTAATACACCTGCGCCTCTAAGGCTTTCCATGTCTCGGTCAAATTGGTTTGTTTAAAACGCAAACCTAAGCTTTCGCGCTCAAACTGCGTACCGTCCATACCACGACCGGCATAGCGTGATTCACCATCACCGGTGCCTGCTGTAAGTTCTAGCAAGGTATCATCAGTTGGTGTCCAGCCTAAAGCTAAATCGGTATTCCATTTATTCCAACGAGAGGGTACACGATCACCGTTACCATCATTATAGTCATGGGCTTTTGAACCATTGGCCATCAAACGCACATAGCCATCACCACTGCCTGCTGCTGCATCAATGCTGCGATCAAAGCGGCGATTAGACCCCACGAGCACGCTACCATTGATACGGTAATCTGGCTCATCAAAATGCTCTGGTTCACGCTCAAATAAAATGGTGGCCGCTGATGCACCTGGGCCCCACAACACAGTTTGTGGGCCTTTAATCACCGTGAGCTTATCGTAGGTTTCGGGGCTGATATATGAGCTGGGTGAGTCCATGCGGCTGGGGCACGCACCGAGCATCTCACCGCCATTGGTCAGCAACTTAAGACGTGACCCAAACATACCACGAAACACCGGATCACTGTTGACACCACCACTGCGCAAGGCCGAAAAGCCCGGAATGGTTTTTAGATAATCTGCACCATCACTGGCCGGCACAGGCTGACGTGGAACACGTGGATCAGTCACCACTTTAATTGGCGACTGCTGCGCCACACCGGTAATGACCATCGGCGCGAGTTGCGCAGCCTCGTGCTCATTCGCCGCATTAGCCTGCAGTGGCACACAGACCAGCACGCCTAGAAAAGCCGCATGGGCGACAGCTAAACGCCGAGTAAAAGGTTTCAGGGCAAAGGTCTCTTTAACAGTACGGGTACTCATTGATTTATCCAAATTCCATTTATTAACAGGCACAGTATTCGCAAACATTCCCACAGTAGGAACGTGACAGACTGTCGCAGCAAAAAACACAAAACAATAAAAACCTAAAAACCACTATAAACAAGCATAAAAAACCTAAAAAAC
>DASRNZ010000185.1:0-3473 GCA_035647155.1 Thiopseudomonas sp. | reverse complement strand
CAGTAATAGCTTGCTGCGTTTATTTGGCGTGGATCCGCGCCACCATTTATCGGAAAGTCTCTCCACCGAAGAGCTGCGCAGCGTGGTACGTGAGGCAGGACAAGAACTGCCCGACAACCGTCAAGATATGCTGCTTGGTATCCTTGACCTTGAGCGCGTGACGGTCAATGACATTATGATCCCGCGCAATGAAGTGTTCGGCATAGACCTCAACAGCAGCCTAGATCAGATCATCTGGCAATTGCGCACCACCACACATACACGCTTGCCTTTGTACCGAGAAAACATCAACCAAATTATTGGTGTGATTCATATGCGCCAAATTGCGCGCTTATTAACCCTCAATAAGCTCACCCATGACGATTTGCAAGAAGCCTGTAGCGACCCTTATTTTGTTCCAGAAAGCACACCTCTTTCCACCCAACTGCTGAATTTTCAAAAGCATAAGCGCCGTATTGGTATTGTCGTCGATGAGTACGGTGACGTGGAAGGTATCGTCACGCTGGAAGATATTCTAGAAGAGATTGTCGGCGAATTTAGCGACCATGACCGCCGCTCTGCGCCAGAAGTTCGCCAACTCAATGACGGCAGTTACACCATTGATGGTACCGCTTATATTCGTGATATTAATAAAGCGTTGGAATGGGAATTACCCAGTGATGGTCCGAAAACCCTGAATGGCTTAATTACGGAGATTCTGGAGTTTATTCCTAAAGGTGCCGTCTGTATTCAAGTCGGCCCCTACTATGTCGAAACACTGGAAATTAAAGACAACCGAGTCAGTCGCGCACGCTTGTGGGAAAGCGACTGACTCAGTGTGCAGCGTTTTAGAGCTGAACGCTGATATGACTGATCACTTGCAGGGCTTTATCACGCGCAGCCTGCACTGTAGGCGCTTGTGCCAAGGCCACACCCATGCGCCGCTCGCCTTCTACAGCGGGCTTACCAAACAGGCGTAGCGCGGTGTCAGGCTCTTGCAGCGCTTGCGTTAAACCAGCAAAAGCAGTCTGTGTGGAATGCCCTTGCACCAGCAATACCGCAGATGCCGTGGCACCCAACTGGCGAATGGCTGGAATCGGCAGACCTAAAATCGCTCGCGCATGCAGTGCAAACTCAGATAAATCCTGCGACATCAAAGTGACTAAACCGGTGTCGTGCGGACGCGGTGACACTTCGCTAAACCACACTTGATCACCTTGCACAAACAGCTCAACACCAAACACACCACGACCGCCTAAGGCATCGGTAATGCTCTGTGCAATACGCTGTGCTTCAGCCAAAGCGACTGGACTCATCACCTGCGGCTGCCATGACTGCACATAGTCACCGCGTTCTTGTAAGTGCCCAATCGGTTCGCAAAAGCGGGTGCCATCAATATGACGCACAGTCAGCAAGGTGATCTCATAATCAAAATCAATAAAACCTTCAACAATCACCCGTCCAGCACCCGTGCGCCCGCCCTCTTGGGCAATCTGCCAAGACGACTCAAGATCAGCTGCACTGTGTAAAACGCTCTGCCCTTTACCCGAAGAACTCATCAAGGGCTTCACCACGCAAGGGTAACCCACCTGCTCAACACCGGCGCAATACTCAGCGTAGTTATCGGCAAAACAATAGGGTGACGTCGGTAGCGCCAGCTCTTCGGCGGCGAGACGACGAATGCCTTCACGGTCCATGGTCAGCTGCGCCGCACGCGCGGTAGGAATCACCGTAAAACCTTCGGTTTCTAAGGCCACTAAAGTGGCGGTGGCAATCGCTTCAATTTCTGGAACGATATAATCGGGCTTTTCCAGCTCAATCACTGCGCGTAATGCAGCATCATCCAGCATATTAATAACATGACTGCGATGCGCGACTTGCATCGCAGGGGCATTGGCGTAGCGATCCACGGCTATGACTTCCACGCCAAAGCGCTGCAACTCAATGGCAACTTCTTTACCTAACTCACCTGAACCACAGAGTAAAACACGCACAGCACTGGCAGATAATGGCGTTCCTATACGGGGCATTGCATATCCTCTTTGATTAACTCAACAAACCTTGCTCACGCGCGCGGGTATGGGCTTTGTCTAGCACCTGGCGGCGTTCTTCATTTGTCATTCTGCCCCAGTAACTGATTTCTTGACCGCTGCGCTGACAACCCATGCAAATATCATTGATATCGAGGGCGCATAAGCTCACACAGGGTGAGCGCAGCGGTTTTTCTTTCTCTGGGGGCTTAGGGGGTATCGTCATGATCTTCCTGCATCTGTTCAGCATAACGCTGAGCATTATGCACATAATGAGCCGCATTAGCTTCTAAGTTGCTTTTTTGCTCTTGCGTGAGTTCGCGTATCACTTTGCCAGGCGAGCCCATCACTAAGCTGCCATCGGGAATCACTTTGCCTTCAGGGATCAAGCTATTGGCACCAATAATGCAGTGTTGACCTATCTGTGCACCATTGAGAATCACTGCGCCAATGCCAATTAGACTGTGATCTCCGACGGTGCAGCCATGCAACATAGCATTGTGACCAATAGTCACGCCTTGACCTACAGTCAGCGGCCAGCCCATATCGGTGTGCATCACAGTGCCGTCTTGTACATTGCTGTTTTTACCAATATGAATCAGCTCATTATCGCCACGCAAGACTGCGCCAAACCAAACACTGGCACCGGCTTCTAAACGCACTTTACCAATCACGGCGGCCGTGGGTGCAACCCAGCTCTCAGGATGGGCATCAACTCGGCTATCAGCTAAACGGTATTTCATCGGTTATTCCTTTTATAATTATTGTTTAGATTTCTTTTTTACTCAGTTGCGGTGGCTCGCTGAGATTTATCTGAGTGTCATAGACTAAGTTGACTAACTCAATCAACATCACTGCGGTTAGGCCCCAGATTTTATAACCCGCAAAATGATAGCTGGGCACGTACCAAGTTCGACCTAGGTAATCAATGCGGTGGGTGTTGTGGCGCGGATCATTAGCAAAAAAGTCCAGCGGCACGGAAAATATCGAATCGATTTCACCGGCATTGGCTTGGTATTCCACAGTTTCGGGAATAAAGCCAACATAGGGCGTAACTTTCACGCCATGGCGTGACATCACTTCACTTAAGGGGCCGACTACTTGCACTAGATTGGGCTCTAAGCCGACTTCTTCGTGAGTCTCACGCAGCGCGGTGCGGATTAAGTCACAGTCTTCAGGGTCACGCCGTCCACCTGGGAAGGCCACTTCGCCACCGTGGGTGGAGAGGTTCTGTGCGCGCAAAGTTAAGATCAATTCTGGATTAGCCGTGTGCGTCAGCGGCATCAAGACGGCAGCCTCGCGCGCATATGGAGGCAACACTAAATGACGTGGGGCGTAGTTTTGTATTCGTTGAATCACATTATCAAACATGGGCATGCTCTATACCTCAATATAGAATCATCATGCCAGAACCCTGCCCTGCACCCAAGTGACTTATCCTGAACTTGGCAAAAAGTATATTAA
>DASRNZ010000184.1:0-57787 GCA_035647155.1 Thiopseudomonas sp. | reverse complement strand
TTATCGCCGGCCGAAGTCGCCAGTGTTTGTGCGAGAAGCGTGGCCAGCTATTGCAATACCACAGCGCAAGAGCTTGATTTTATCCATTTCCCAATCGCCATTGCCGGCCACTTAAGTGTGGTGGATAAAGCGGTGTTATTGGAGACAGTGAATCTATATTGGCGCGAACTGATTCGACCCTCTGAGCCGCATATTCGCTTGCCGATTCGCGGCTATCACCGCATTAAATTATTGTCATTAACTGGTGAGGTGCTGGATACCCAGTACACTCATATTATTGTCGATGAAGGGCATGATATCCCTACACCGATGTTGCAAATTCTCGACCGCAGTCCCCAAGCGGTGATTACGTTAAGTGATGAACTGCAAAACCTCAGTGGCATGGCGCCAGTGCGCAGCGATATAACCCGTCAGCGCTCAATTGCACAATCCATACGTTTGGGCAAGCAAGTAGAAAACGTGGTCAATCCATTGATTCAAGCGCACCCTGGCGTCACCAAAGAGTTGTTTGCCGGTCGTGCGGATCATTGCACAAACTTGCAGCACTACAGTGGTTGGCAAATTCCGCAGCGGGCGACCACTATTATCGTAGCGGATGAATTTGATTTATTTGCTTGGTTTCAGCGCTTAAGTCATGCCAATGCCTCCTTTCGCTTAGCGCGTTCGACCTTTAAAGACTTTATGACCTTTGCTCAAGACTGTATTGAGCTGTACAGCAATGGCACGCGACCACGCCACGGTTTGATTTTTCGCTATGCCAGCTGGGATGCTTTAAGTGCTGCGATGTCGAGCAATCCATCTTTTGAAGCGATTGAACGTATGCTGCAAAAAGGTTACTCGCAGGCGGACTTTGAAGCAGCTGTTAATCGACATATGCGCAAAGGCGGTGGCGAGATCACCTTGGCGCGAGTCAGTGATACTAAAAATATGGAGTTTGCCAGTGTGTATCTGTCACGGGATTTGTTAGTGCTGCCCACGGCTCAGCAAAATACTGACAGCCGTGCGCGCTTATTTTCCAGTTTATATACCGCTTGCACGCGCGCGCAGCATGAACTGATTGTGCCCGATGGCTTTTCAGACTGGATTAGCGACGCAGTAAAATAGTGATGCATAGCGGACTTATAGGGTGTGTTATGCAATAATTGCGAAATTTGTATAGTTATTTTAGGGAGGGTTTCTGATGATAGATAAGTCACAGACGCTGGCAGAGGCGCATTTTGTACGCGCCGCAGAGCGATTTGAACACAGTCCGATTTCTAAGCAGTTGGCTGCGCTTACGGATAAGATTTTTCCATTACTAAGATTGAATAAAAGCCAACATTGGATGGATTTTGGCGCCGGTACCGGCGCGTCTAGCGTGCCATTGGCTGAGCATGTCGGCCAGGTGACAGCATTGGATACCTCAGCAGCGATGTTAGCTAAGCTCAGCGATAAAAACATTGCCAATATCACCACACTTGAGCATGATATTTTTTGTGGCTTAAGCGAAACCTATGACGGTATGATCAGCAGTATGGCGTTGCACCATGTGGCTGATATTCCTAAGTTATTAAGTTGTATGCATCAGTGCCTTAACGACGCTGGGCAACTGGTGTTAATTGATCTGTATAGCGAAGATGGCAGTTTCCATGGTGATAATAAGGCCAAAGGCGTTGTGCATTTAGGCTTTGATCCACAGCATCTGATGGAAGAGGCGGCTAAGGCGGGCTTTAAAGATTTAAGTTACCGCGAGATTTTTAGCATTGAGCATAAAAATGGTCGCAGCTACCCACTCTTTGTATTGCAGGGGCATGCTTAACTTTTAGCCAATAATTGCAGCCTCGGAGCCAGAGCTCAGTCTGGCTTGATCAAATGCAGTGTGCAAACTCGGTTGTTTTAGTTACGAGTAGTTCATAATCCATGGCAAGTAAAATGCAAGGTGTGTGTAAATTGTTAAAAGACACTGGCTTAGCTATTGTCTTTTGTACTCTGCGTTGTTGCGCTACTCTTATTTAAAGTCACCAGGTAGTCGAGGCTCGCTTCTGTAGCGGGCTTTAATTGCTGAATTGCTTTCTCAGTGATTGTAAGCATGCCGCTGTTATCGCGCTCAATAAATCCCAATCTTTGCAACTTATGCACTTTGCGTCGCACGGTTTCTCGAGCAATACCGCTGCACTCGGCAATGGATTGAATATTAATGGGCTGGTTTGCGTGCTGCTTAGCCTTATCACTGATAAATTGCTGATATGTCATCTGGCTGGCGTGACGAGCAGGCAAAGCGCGCGAGCTGATAATGGCTAAAATCAGCATTAAGTCTAGATCACCAAAAAACTGTTGGCGCAAGATGATCAGTAATTCACATAAGGCTTCGACATGAGTCGGGAAGATTTGGCCAAAATTGTGGGTGACTGTTTCATAGCTTGATGGCATCAGGTTATTCGCTGTATTAAAACTGAATAAAATCATCATACCCATTTTGGGTGTAGAGTGCGTTGCTTAGTCTAGGCACTTGAGTGAGACTATCTGTCTATGTGTCATATTGCCCTTGTAGTGGCCAGTGTGATAACTGCATGAATCAGGAGTGTGAAGGTTGATAAAGCGTATTGGCGTGCTAGTCAGTGCCGCAGTGCTTGCCGTATTAAGTGGCTGTGGAGAAGGTGAGGCTGTTGTTGAGCATAAAGAAGTTGCACGGCCTGTGCCGATGAGCCTAGTCGACACTTCAAATCAAGCAGCGAGCTTGCGTTTTCCTGGACGCGTACGTGCTGCGGTGCGTGCTGACTTGACCTTTAATGTGCCCGGTCAAGTGATCGAGTTGCCGGTTAAAGAAGGGCAGTTGATCAAAACGGGTGATTTGGTCGCGCGCTTAGATGATGCCAATTACCGAATCCAGATGCGTTCGGCACTGGCTCGCTACAATAAAGAGCGTACCGATTACAACCGTGTCAATAGTGTGTGGCAGCGCAGCCAAGCCATTGCCAAGTCTGAGGTGGATAAGCAGCGCACCGCCATGGACGTTGCTCAAGCTGATTATGCTTTAACTAAAAAAGATTTTGATGATACGCGTTTGCTTGCGCCTTTCGATGGCGTGATCAGTAAGCGTTATGTTGAAAATTACACTAATGTGCAAGATAAAGAGCCTATTGTGAGCCTGCAAGATCTAAATAATCTTGAAGTTGTGATTAATGTCCCTGAGCGTGTAGTACGTAATGCTTCCCAGCAAGCTGATAAAGTCGTGGGTTATGCAGTCTTTGCTGAGCGGCCTGAGTTGTTATTGCCTGTGTCCTTGAAATCCTATTCGTCTGAAAGTGATAGCCAAACGCAAAGCTATGAAGTGGTCATGACGCTTGATCCTGGGTATGACATGACAGTCTTGCCGGGTATGTCAGTGGATGTTGTGCCGCAGAAAGCACTGGAAGGCATCATTGTTGGTAACGTTAAAGTGCCTCTCAAGGCTATTTTCTCTAGTGCTGACAATATCACCGGTGTTTGGGTATTTGACCCTGAAACCTCTCGCGTATCTTTACAGGCCCTTGAGTTGGGTGAAGTGCTGGGCACTGACGTTGTGGTGGTTAAGGGCTTAGAGGGTGGTGAGCAGATTGTCACTGCGGGCGTGAGCCAGTTACGTGAAGCGATGTTAGTTAGAGCGCTTAAATAAGTGGTTTATTTTAAATATAGGGCGCATACACAGTGAATATTGCTGAACAAACACTTGCTAAACGCACCATTGCTTGGATGGTCGTGATTTTGGTACTGCTGGGCGGCTATATCAGTTATGAAAAACTGGGCCGCTTTGAAGATCCCGAATTTGTGATTCGCCAAGCCGCGATTACCACTTTGTATCCAGGTGCTTTACCCGAGCAAGTAGCAGAAGAAGTCACAGAGGTGATTGAAGAAGCAGTGCAGCAGCTGCAAGAAATTAAAGAAGTAACCTCGGTTTCACGTATGGGCAATTCGCTGGTTAAAGTCGAAATTGAGCTTGAGTTTGCCCCTAGCAAAGCCGAGCTTGAGCAGATTTGGGATAAGCTCAGGCGCAAAGTGAGTGATGCGCAGCATAAGCTACCGCCCGGTGCAGGTCCGTCGATAGTGAATGATGACTTTGGTGATGTCTATGCACTCTTTTTTGCCGTGACGGGCGAGGGCTATACTTTACAAGAGGTCAAGGATTACTTAGACGTCCTTGAGCGAGAGTTACTGCAAGTGCCGGGTGTAGCGCGGGTAGCGACACTAGGTCAGCCAGAAGAAGCGATCTTTATCGAGATTGCTTCAGCTAAAGCAACACAGCTGGGTATTTCTCAACGTGAAATTTACCAGTTACTGCGTCAGCAAAATGTCATTACCGATTCAGGTAACTTGCTGATTGGTCCGCAGCGTGTGCAGATCAGCCCGCAGAGTCAAGTGGATTCAGTTGAAGCTTTAGGCAATATTGCTCTAGGTTCAAGCAGCGGTGAGCAGGTGATTTTCTTAAAAGATATTGCCACTATCACGCGCTCCACTATTGATCCGCCGCGGGCTTTAATGAGTTTTGATGGTAAGCCAGCGATTGGTTTGGGTATTTCCCAAGTGCTGGGCGGTAACGTGGTGGATGTGGGTGATGCGGTGCGTGCGCGTTTAAAAGAGTTGGACTCGCAGCGCCCCATCGGTATTGATCTTGAGATTATCTCCTATCAGTCTGATTCAGTGCGCGAAGCCGTGGATGGTTTTGTTGAAAACTTAGCCGCAGCGGTGGTGATTGTAGTGCTGGTGCTGATCCTGTTTATGGGGTGGCGCAGTGGCGTGATTGTCGGTAGCGTTTTATTGCTAACGGTCGCCGGTACCCTGATTGCGATGTATATGGACAATATTGCCATGCAGCGTATTTCGCTGGGTGCGTTGATTATTGCCTTAGGTATGCTGGTAGATAATGCCATTGTGGTGACTGACGGTATTTTAGTCCGCATGCAAAAAGGTGAGCCGGTTGAAAGTGCTGCGATTGCGGTGGTGAAAGGTACGCAGTTCCCGCTGCTGGGCGGCACCGTGGTGGGGATTTTGGCCTTTAGTGCTATTGGTTTATCGCCCACAGATATGGGTGAGTACGCCGGCTCCTTATTTTGGGTGATTATGTACTCAATGATGCTCAGCTGGTTATTTGCAGTGACCTTAACACCGCTGCTGTGCGTGGCTTGGCTTAAAGTTAAAGTGATACCTGAAGGTACAGCGGAAAAAACTACGGGGGTGTTGTATCGCTACCGTGGTTTATTAAATATGGCGTTGCGTCATCGCTTCGTGACTGGAGCGATCATGTTGAGTTTATTAGCCTGTGCGATTTTTGGTTTTAACTGGGTCAAGCCGGGCTTTATGCCCGATTCAGCGCGTCCGCAGTTTGTGGTTGATATGTACTTGCCGCAAGGCTCGGATATCCGTGAAACGGAGCAAGAACTAGAAAAAATGGCCGAGTATGTGCACGAGAAGTCAGGCGTGACGCATGTGACACGTTTTGTTGGGCAGGGCGGTTTACGCTTTATGCTGACTTACAGTCCTGAAGACCCCAATAGCAGCTACGGTCAGTTACTGATTGATGTGGATGATGCCTCTGAAATCGCTGCTCTGGTGGATGAGTTGCAGCAGGAACTCTCCGAGCGTCATCCTTTGGCGGCAATCAAAGTCTGGAAGTTTATGCTGGGCCGCGGTGGTGGTAAAAAGATTGAAGTGGCCTTTAAAGGTCCGCAAGCGGATGTGCTGCGTCAATTAGCTGAACAGGCTAAAGCTATTATGGCTGAGGACCCTGGAGCTATTGCGGTGCAAGATGACTGGCGTGATAAAACCCCAGTGCTGAGACCTGTGGTCGATGAAGTGGCTGCACGCCGTGCCGGTCTGGATATTGCCCAGATCAGTCAAGCATTGAATCGTGCCTTTACCGGTGAACGTGTGGGTGTCTATCGCGAGCAGGATAAGCTGATTCCTATTATCGCCCGTGCACCTTTAAGTGAGCGCTCACAGGCGCAAGATCTTGAAAATGTGCAGGTGTTTAGCCCAACCGCGCAAAAATACTTACCGATGAGTCAGTTGATCAGTGAAGTAAAGGTGGAATGGACTGATGCAATTTTGCGTCGTGTCGACCGTTTCCCCACTATTATGGCGCAGGCTGACCCCTTGCCCGGTGAGCAAGCTGATCCATTATTTGATCGCCTGAAACCTAAAATTGAAGCCATTGAACTGCCGCCGGGCTACAGCTTGGAATGGCATGGTGAGTATAAGGATTCCAATGAGTCCAACGAAGGCTTAGCGATTTCTGCACCCTATGGCTTTACCGCAATGATTTTGGCGGTGGTGCTGATGTTTAATGGGTTGCGTCAGCCGTTAGTGATTTGGTTGACCACGCCACTGGCACTGATTGGTGTCACTGTAGGTTTAGTGATCTTCCAAGTGCCTTTTGAGTTTATGGCGATCTTAGGTTGTCTCAGTCTGGTAGGGATGCTGGTGAAAAACTCAATTGTCTTAGTCGATCAGGCTGATGTGGAGATACGCGAGGGTAAGCCAGGCTTTATCGCGGTGATTGATGCAGCAGTCAGTCGGGCACGTCCAGTATTTTTAGGCGCTTTGACCACCATCTTAGGTGTGGCACCTTTGCTGTTTGACCCGTTTTTTAAGAGTATGGCGGTGGTGATTATGTTTGGTTTGACCTTTGCGACCATCTTAACTTTGGTGGTGGTGCCATTATTGTATGTGGTGATTTTCCGCATACCGGCAGACACTGAGGCTGAAACCGCTGCTCAGCAGTAAGGTGGCCGGTTAACGCCACTGCTTAAACGCTCTAGATATTATTAGAGCGTTTAAGCAATCTGCAGTGGTAGCTTAGGCCTGTGCTGAAGTGAAGCTTGCGAGTTGCTGATCTTGATCTAGGGTTTTACTTGGCGACTAATAGTGCATTCAGCCATTGTTCATCGGTACGGTCTTGACGTTGGTCATTGCTGATCCAGAAGGTGTCTAAGGTCAATCCTGTGCCTTCTAAAAAGCCTTCTAAGCGTTGTTCGGTGCAGTTGGTATAGCTGCGACCGTCGCGCTCACTATCCTCGTCACCGTACTTAAACGATACATAGATCACGCCTTGAGGTTGTAAAAACGTGCCTAAGTGGCGCAGTGTGCCACTCATTTGTGCAGCAGGCACATGCAGCAATGACGCGCAGGCCCAAATGCCGGCAAAGAGTTGCTCGCTTGCAAAGGCTAAAAAAGTGCTCTGTTCAACATCAATACCGCTGACCTTACGGGCAATGGCTACCAGTTTTGGGCTGGCATCAAAGGCCTCAACCGGATAACCCAGCTTTAAAAATGCTGCTGCATCACGACCGGCACCACAGCCTGCATCTAAAATGCGCCCAGCTTCAGGTAACGCAGCCAAAAAGCGCTCGTATAGTGGGCTCATATCCACATCTAAGGTGTTGGCAGCAAATTGCTCTGCGTTATCTTCATAGAATTCAAACGACATAATTATTTTCCTAAATGACAGCAAGCAGCTGATGTGCTGATAATGATGAGAATTGTTAGCAGTATACCTATTAGAGCGGCGGCTACTCTAATTAACAGCAGCAATACAGGCAAGCAGCCTACGGGGTTTAGTTTATCTTATGCTGTTGGGTTACGAGTCCGGCATAGTGTCACGGGGTGTGACTTGCAGCCTAATGTATGTTGAAGGCTGTTAATCTTATAGTCGTGGCGTTGATGTCGCGGTGGGTAACCCTTTAATTGTTGGTGGCTCTTTAATGGTCACCACGGGAATTGGATGGCTGTTTTTGCGTGAGGTGTTAAACCCTTGGCAAGTGGCCGCAGTATTGAGCATTGTCGCCGGTGTTATTGTACTGGCGTGGCAGGCAGGACGTTAATAATGACAGATCAGAAACAAACACCGATGCAGGCCTATACGCAGGCAATGGAGCGTGGCTTTGTCGATGATCCAGCGCAGCGTAATGCGGTTGAGGCGTTGGAGAAGTGCTATCAAAGAGTTGAGAGCGGTTCAGCTCAAGCTCAAGGTGTCTATCTCTATGGGCGGGTAGGGCGTGGTAAAACGTGGTTGATGGATCAGTTTTATCGCAATTTAACTGTGCCAGCCCGACGTCAGCACTTTCATCATTTTATGAAAGATATCCATCAGCGCTTATTTCGCGTGGTGGGCAGCGCTCAGCCGCTGCAGAAAATTGCTAAAGAGCTGAGTGGTGAAATTAAAGTGCTGTGTTTTGACGAATTGTTTGTCAGTGATATTGGCGATGCAATGATTCTGGGTGGCTTATTTCAAGCGCTGTTTGCTCAGGGTTTAGTCATAGTGGCAACCTCGAATCAGCCTCCTAGCGATCTCTACAGTGATGGCTATAACCGTGGGCAATTGCTGCCAGCGATTGCTGCCATTGAGAAACATATGGTCTTGGTCAATGTCAATGGTGAGCAAGACCACCGTTTGCATGAAGGGCCGACCACGCAGCGCTATTGGGTTAAAACGCCTGAGCAGGACAGTGTCATGCCCGAGCTCTTTGCACGATTGAATGATGGGCAAGCGTTTGAGCAGGGTGACTTGGTTTTAGGCGAGCGCACTTTAGTGACCCAGGCTTATTCAGAAAGCGTGCTGTGGTGTGAGTTTTCTCAGTTGTGCGAACAGCCGTTTGCCGCTCAAGACTTTATGCTGCTCTGTGATCGCTTTCAAATGCTGCTGATCAGTGCGATTCCTGCTTTAGGCGGTGAACAGCAGGTGGCAAAAATTGCCCGCGGCACTGAAGATGCGGCGCAACGTGTGGATGCCGGTGATCGAGAGCTGCCGATGCTGGCTCCAGGTGATGACGGTGTACGGCGCTTTATTGCTTTGATTGATGAGTGCTATGACCGTCGTGTACCTGTGTATATTGAAGCTGGTGTGGCACTGGAAGAGCTGTATATGCACGGCTATTTAGCTTTTGCCTTTCGTCGCACCTACAGCCGTCTTAAAGAAATGCAATTAGAAAGTTTTGCAAAGTACTGAGTGACACTTTGCTATAGTGCTTATTATTTTTGATATTGATTAAAAGGAAGCGTGGCATGCATGTGGGTATTCGTCTGCTGGGTTTCGCCAGTCTGATCTTTCTAACCGCCTGTTCATCACGAGCCCCTGTGACTGAATCTGCTCCCGCACCTCGCGCTACGGCTGCTGTGAGTTTGTTTGATCCCGCTGCTGATGATGTGTTGTTTCGTGCGATTGGCTTGGTCGGAACACCTTATGTCTGGGGAGGTAATACCCCAGCTTCAGGCTTTGATTGCAGTGGTTTGATTGGTTTCGTTTTTAACGATGTTGCGGGTATTCGTTTGCCCAGAACCACTCAGCAAATGCTTCAGATGAAAGGCCAGAGCATTGCCCGCAGTAAATTACGCAGTGGTGATATTCTGTTCTTTAGTACTGCAGGGCATGGACGCGTCAGTCATGCCGGTATTTATGTGGGTGAAGGGCGTTTTGTGCATGCACCTTCTTCAGGCGGTACGGTGCGCTTGGATAGCGTTGATTCTAAGTATTGGAATAACGCCTATTTGCAGGCGAAGCGCGTCTTAAACAGTGAAACACTGGTAGTAAATCCTTAAGTTAATTTTATCTGTCGCTGTGTTTTTTAAGCGAAATAGGCACAGTTAAAGAATAAGAGAGTTGATATGAGTGAAGAACAACAGCCGCGTATTGGCATTATTGGTACCGGTGCTATTGGTGGTTTTTATGGCTTAATGCTGGCGCGTGCCGGTTTTGAAGTGCATTTTTTATTGCGCAGTGAATATGACGCTGTCAGCCGCAATGGCTTGCGTGTTAATAGTGCTGTGCACGGTGAATTGTATTTGCCAAAAGTACAGGCCTGGAATGATCCAGCGCAGATGCCAAAATGTGATTGGTTATTTGTTGGGGCAAAGACCACCAGTAATGCTGAGATGGCACCGATTATTAATCAGGTGGCCGCTGCTGGCGCTAAAGTGGTGCTACTACAAAATGGTTTAGCCGTTGAAGAACAAGTGCGTCCTTTACTGGATCAGCATCTGCATTTATTAGGTGGCTTGTGTTTTATCTGTGTGCATCGCAGCGCGCCCGGTGTGATTGAGCATCAATCGCAAGGTGGTGTGAACTTGGGTTATCACAGTGGTCCAGCCACAGAAGAAGAGGGCTATGCCATTGTGCAGCAAGGTGCTGGGTTTTTTCAGCAGGCGGGACTTGAGTCCAAAGCCGCGCTGAAATTACAGCAAGCGCGCTGGCAGAAGCTGGTGTGGAATATTCCTTATAACGGTTTATCAGTTCTGCTCAATAGCAATACTGAGCAATTAATGAATGAGCCACACAGCCGCCAATTAGTGACTGACTTAATGGAAGAGGTGATGGCTGGTGCTGCAGCCTGTGGTTATCCGTTACCTGAGAACTTAGTGCAGGGGATGCTTAAGTTTACTGACGCCATACCTGCCTATCTGCCCAGTATGTATCATGATTTCAGTCTCAAGCGTGTCATGGAATTACAGGCTATTTATCGCGCACCACTTGAAGCGGCTCAGGCGGCCGGTTGTGCCATGCCAAAAACCAGTATGCTGCTACAAACGCTAGACTATTTGTCAGCGCAGTAAATGCTGTTGGCGCAGCGTATCCATCGCCTGATTGATCCGCTGTAAACGTTCTGTGCAGCCGCCGCGATCGGGATGGTGGCGGCTGACCAGTTGCCTGTAGTGATAACGTAAATCTTGAGCGCTGAGTGACTGCAAGGGTTGCTCAAGACCTAGCTCAGCTAATGCATCAGTGACTTGTTGTGATTGAGTTAAACGGTTGAGACTGCCATAGAGTAACTGCTCTACGGCAGCGCGATCAGTGCTGGCCAGCTGATTTAAATCTAAATAATAGGCACGTAACGCATCGCTGCGATCAATGGCTTGGCTGATTGTCGAGTCATCTACGATCAGAGAGTGCAGTTGAATGCGCAGTGGGCTGATCAGTAGATCATACTCGCCCACACTGCGCAGCCTGTCGCGCAATACGTAGAGCGCATGAAACAGAATAAAATGTGTACGAAATAAGCTTAAGGGGTCACCTAGATTAGCCTTGATAAACAGCGGGTGCTGCTGTTGTTTTAGTGTCTGAATCAGCGCATATTCGCTTAAGCCTGCGGGAGACGCTTGCAGTACTTGCTGCACTGTAGCGAGTAATTTGGTTTTTTCTAAGCTGGGCACAAAGTTGAGCTCGTATAAGACGGGTTGTTGAAAAGATTGTATCTGCAGTCTAGGGTGGTTGCCCAAGTGAGGCAATCAATCGACTTTGACCGCTCAATCGACACTCGCTGCAGTGCTGTCTGTGGCAAATCCCTCTCAGTGACAAGACAGCGCTAGGGTTTGCCCCGCGCAACAGGTAAAATGCTGGTTTTTACCTGTTGCGGATCATGTCATGAGTAGTGTGTTAGCCAGTCAAAAGAAATTACAGAAACGTTTACAGCGCCTAGCCGGCGAAGCCGTGACTGATTTCAATATGATTGAAGAGGGCGACAAGATTATGGTGTGCTTGTCGGGTGGTAAAGACAGCTACGCCATGCTGGATGTATTGCTGCATTTACAAAAAGTTGCACCGGTGCGCTTTTCTCTGGTGGCGGTGAATATGGACCAGAAGCAGCCCGGTTTCCCTGAGCATGTGTTGCCAGCCTACTTAGAATCTGTGGGTGTGAAATACCATATTATTGAAAAAGACACCTACTCAGTGGTGAAAGAAAAGATTCCAGAGGGCAAAACCACCTGCTCCCTGTGCTCACGTCTACGCCGTGGCACCTTGTATACCTATGCTGATGAAATTGGTGCAACCAAAATGGCGCTGGGTCATCACCGCGATGATATTTTAGAAACTTTTTTCTTAAATATGTTCTTTGGCGGCACTCTCAAGGCCATGCCGCCGAAATTGCTCTCGGATGACGGGCGTAATGTGGTGATTCGTCCTTTGGCTTACTGTAAAGAAAGCGATATTGCTGAGTATGCACAGATGCAGGGCTACCCGATTATTCCGTGCAATTTATGTGGCTCGCAAGAAAACTTACAGCGCCAAGTGGTGAAAGGCATGCTGCAAGAGTGGGAGCAAAAAACGCCGGGGCGTTTGGATATTATGTTTCGTTCGCTGCAAAACGTAGCACCCTCACAATTGGCGGATCGCCAGCTGTTTGATTTCGCCAGTTTAAGCATTGATACACAGGCACAGCCGCGCTATTTAGATGTGATGAGCCTGTAAGAAAGGTCAATTTAATGGCAGCTCACAGGTCATTATGAGGTGTAGTGCATTAAAAGCCTGATAAGGCTGCTATTGTGCAGGTTGGCTTGGTTTTTGCTTTGATTATGCCAGTATAGGTTTATTGTAGGAGCATCACTATGGCGAGCACGGACTTTTTATTACAATCTTCCACGCCGTCCAAGCGTGTGCAGCCTGCTATGCAGGACAAAGTAGCGAATCAACGCAGCACAGCGCCCACACCTGCGCAGAGCTTTTCATCGGTCTATGCACAGCAACGCTCAACCCACGCTAATCAGCAGCAAGCGCAGCAGGCTAAGCAGCGCGATGCTGTGGCAGAACAAAATCAACAGCAGGCCGCTCGACATACCGCCTCAAAGCCTGCTGCACAACCGACAAAAGACCAAGCAGTTACAGCCCATAAAGAGTCGGCTGCTTCTAAGGCACCCGAGCCTGAGCCCCATGACAGCGCTGCCACGACAGTGGCGAAGCAGCCTGCTGTAGCCGCAGAGCCAGCTGCAGAGAATAAAAAGGATGCACTGGATCCTTTGTTGCTGATGGCAATGATAGTGATGCCAACAGACTACGCTATGGAGGTTGAGTCTGAGCTTGAAGCAGGTGGTGTGTTAGGTGATACCGCTGTGGGTTTAGGCTTAGCTGATATGGATGAGCTGTCTGCAGTGTTAGACGAGAGCGCGGTAGAAGATTCTGAAACACTGCAAGAGTTTGCCGCAGTCGATGCTGAGAGCAATACATTGATTGCACTGCCTGGTGCGACCACTCAAGTGAGCTTAGAGGGCGAGCAAGCATTGAGTGATGAGGATGAATTGCAGTTAAAAGCGGATGTAACACACACCTCAGCAAGCAAGAGCGCTAAAGAAGAGTTGGCTGGCCAGTCTGAGAAGTCTGCATTACTCGGGACTGCTTCAGCGAAGTCGTTTGATGCTTTTATTGAAAAAAGTCATGCTGATAAAAACAGCTCTGAAGCACTGACTGAAACTCTAAAGGCCGCCCCTGAGACTTTGCTGAATAATAAAGCTGTGACACCCACAGATACGATCCGCGCAGATTTACAGCCGCGTGCTGAGCCGTTACTGACAGCGCAAAGTGTGCGTCAAGTGCCTGGAGCTGCTATCGCTATTCATCAGCCGGGCTGGACCCAGGAAGTGACGGATAAAGTCATGTGGATGTCGGCGCAAAATCTGCGCTCGGCAGAGATCAAGCTCGATCCGGCTGAACTGGGGCGTTTGGATATCAAAGTGGATATGACCCAAGAGCATACGCAGATTAGCTTTAGCAGTGCCCATGCCGGTGTGCGCGAGTCTTTAGAGTCACAGATGTATCGCCTGCGCGAGATGTTAACTCAGCAAGGGATGCAGAATGTGGATGTCAATGTCTCCGACCAATCACAGCGCGAGCAGTCAGAGTCGCAAGCACAGACTGCAGCTCAAGGACGCTCAGGTACGGGGACAAATAACACTGAGGATACGCAGCAGCATGTAACCTCTATTCGAGAGCAGCATGATGGGCGCTTGGGCTTAGTAGATTATTATGCCTAACCAATCCTGCATCCGCTGTATAGGCTGGTAAACTGTTGCACATAATTTTTAAATAATGGTATCGACATGGCAAAACAACCTGACACTCTAGGGCCAGCAACGGCGGCACCGAAAAAAAGCAATATAAAAATGATTGTGTTGTTGGTCGTTGCTTTACTCCTAGCGATTGCACTTTCGGTGGCCGGTACATGGTTCTTTTTGGGGCAGTCAGCGGATTCGTCTGAGCGTGAGTCGACACAAGAGCTCGCAGTTAAACAGCAAGCGATTTATGAGGTGTTAACACCGGCTTTTGTTGTGAATTTTAAAAGCCAAGGTAAATCACGCTATTTACAGGTCAGTGTCGCGCTGATGGCGCGTAATAAGGCTGATCTGGATGCATTGAAAATACATATGCCAACACTGCGCAATCAGTTGGTGATGTTGTTTTCGAGTCAGGCATTTGAAGAGCTGAATACGCCGCTGGGTGTTGAGTTGCTGAAACAGAAAGCCACAGTAGCGGTGCAAGAGTTAGCGCTGATTGAGGTGGGTAAGCCGGTGATTGAACAAGTGTTGTTTACCAATGTTGTCATGCAGTAAAACCTTGATAGGAACAACTTAAAATGGCAGTACAAGATTTACTTTCACAAGACGAAATTGATGCGCTTTTACATGGCGTTGATGATGGGCTTGTGGAGACCGATGATGACGCCGTACCCAATTCGATTAAGCAATACGACTTAACCAGCCAAGATCGTATTGTGCGTGGGCGTATGCCAACGCTGGAAATGATTAATGAGCGATTCGCGCGTTATACGCGTATCAGTATGTTTAACCTGCTACGACGCTCTGCGGATGTGTCTGTCAGTGGTGTGCAGGTGATGAAGTTTGGCGAGTATGTGCACTCCTTGTATGTGCCGACCAGCCTGAACTTAGTGAAAATGAAACCCTTGCGTGGCACGGCTTTATTTATTCTTGATTCGCGCCTGGTATTTAAGCTGGTGGATAACTTTTTTGGTGGTGATGGCCGTCACGCAAAAATTGAAGGCCGTGAGTTTACTCCTACTGAATTGCGTGTGGTGCGGATGGTTTTAGATCAAGCTTTTATTGATTTAGAAGAAGCCTGGCATGCGATTTTAGATGTTAAATTTGAGTATATGAACTCAGAAGTGAACCCAGCGCTGGCCAATATAGTCAGTCCTAGTGAAGTGGTGGTGGTGTCGACCTTTCATATTGAGTTGGATGGCGGTGGTGGTGATTTGCATGTGACCATGCCGTATTCGATGATTGAACCGATTCGTGAAATGCTGGATGCGGGCTTTCAGTCGGATGTGGATGATCAGGATGAGCGTTGGAGTAAAGCCATTCGTGAAGATATTTTAGATGTCAAAGTACCCTTGCACTCTACCGTGGTACGTCGGCAATTAAAGTTGCGCGATATTTTGAATATGAAACCCGGTGACATTATCCCCGTTGATATGCCTGAGACGATGTTACTGCGCGCCAATGGAGTGCCAACCTTTAAGGTTAAGCTTGGGGCAAATCATGGCAACTTGGCCTTACAAGTGCTTGGCCCTGTAATTAAAAATCGCTGATTGGCCTATATGGGCTGTTGAGAAAAGACTATGAATGACGAAAACGAACAGATTTCCAGTGACGATCAAGCCCTTGCTGATGAGTGGGCGGCGGCTTTATCTGAAGCGGGTAACGAGACAGACCAAGATGAAATTGATGCCATGCTGGCTGAAAGCTCAGGTCCTGCTAAAGCGCCGATGCAAGATTTTCCGGATCAGCCACATGATGCTGATGTGATCACCACCTTAGGTGGGCCGAACTTGGATGTGATCTTAGATATTCCTGTGAGTATCTCTATGGAAGTCGGCAGTGCAGATATCAGTATTCGTAACTTGTTGCAGCTCAATCAAGGCTCGGTAGTGGAGTTGGACCGCCTGGCTGGTGAGCCTTTAGATGTGCTGGTTAATGGCACTTTAATTGCACATGGAGAAGTGGTTGTGGTGAATGAAAAGTTTGGTATTCGTTTGACTGATGTGATCAGCCCAAGCGAACGTATTAAGAAGTTACAGTAAGTCCATGCGTGCTTTTATCCTATTGATGCTGGCCAGTTCAAGTGCTTGGGCTGCAGATAGTGTCGTCCTCAAAAAAATTGTTGAGCCTAAGACGCTGCCTGCAAGCTCGGGTGTATTGGATGTTGCTCCAGTCAGCGGTCAGTTATTGCAATTGGTGCTGGGTTTGATGCTGGTCATCGGTTTGATTTTTTTACTGGCATGGCTGGTGCGTCGTATTCAGCAAAGCCTGCCAGTGAAAAGCTCCAATCAAGCGATTTCCTTGTTAGCCAGTCAGGCATTGGGGCCGCGCGATCGATTACTCTTAGTGCAAGTGGGCAAGGAGCAGATTCTCCTAGGCTTAACCCCCGGCACTATTACGCCACTGCATGTCTTACAAGAGCCAGTGGATATCAGTACACCTGAGGGTAATATGACTTCCGCCTTTGCTCAGCGTTTAGCTAAGGTGTTAAAAACCTCAGCAAAGGACAAGTCATGATCACTTTAATCCTGCGTTTAGTATTGGCTAGCGCATTGTTGTTTCTGACAACAGGTGTGTTTGCTGCGGATAATCCATTATCGATTTCAGCAATTAAATTAACCACGGATGCGGCAGGTCAGCAAGAGTACTCAGTTAGCTTACAAATTCTGCTGATTATGACAGCGCTGGGCTTTATCCCTGCGTTTGTGATGTTAATGACTTGTTTTACGCGGATCATTATTGTCTTTTCAATCCTAAGGCAGGCGCTGGGCTTACAACAAACACCTTCTAATCAGATTTTAGTGGGTCTGACGATTTTCTTAACTTTATTTATTATGGCACCGGTCTTTGAGCGTATTAATGAAGATGCTTTACAGCCGTATTTAAACGAAAAAATCGGTGTGCAGGAGGCTTTAACGGCCGCTGAACAGCCGATCCGAGATTTTATGCTGGCGCAAACCCGCGAGACTGACTTAGAGCTGTTTGTGCGCTTGTCCAAACGCACCGATATTGTCTCGGCTGAAGAAACACCGTTGGTGATTTTGATTCCAGCTTTTGTCACCTCAGAGTTGAAAACGGCGTTTCAGATTGGTTTTATGATTTTTATCCCATTTTTAATTATCGACTTAGTGGTGGCCAGTATCTTGATGGCAATGGGTATGATGATGCTATCACCACTGATTATTTCTTTGCCTTTTAAAATAATGCTGTTTGTATTAATTGATGGTTGGGCGCTGATTATCGGTACCTTAGCCAGCAGTTTCGGCACACTATAGGGAGCCTAGTATGAGTCCTGAAGTTGCTGTAGATTTATTCCGCGAAGCGTTATCGCTGACGGCCTTGGTGGTGGCGGCTATTATCGTGCCCAGCTTGTTGGTGGGTTTGTTAGTGGCGATGTTTCAGGCTGCGACACAAATTAACGAGCAAACCTTAAGCTTTTTACCCAGGCTATTGGTCAGTTTTACCACGCTCATTATACTGGGGCCTTGGCTATTTGAGCGCTGGGTGGATTTTACAACGCGCCTGATTCATAACATTCCCTATGTGATAGGTTGAGTTGCCGCGGTCATGCTAGAGCTCAGTAGCGTACAAATCACAGGCTGGATCAGCAGCTTTTTATTGCCGCTGTTTCGCATTGCTGCAGTTTTGATGGTGATGCCTATTATTGGTACGCAGTTGGTTCCTCAGCGTGTGCGCTTATATATGTCATTGGCAATTACTTTGCTGTTGGTACCCGTCCTGCCTGATATGCCGCCAGTGGATGCCTTAAGTCTACAAAGCATTCTGTTAATCGGTGAGCAAATCGTGATTGGCGCGATGCTGGGCTTTTCACTGCAATTATTTTTCCATATTTTTGTTTTTGCTGGTCAGCTAATCTCGATGCAGATGGGCTTGGGCTTTGCTTCGATGATGGACCCTGCGACCGGTGTATCAGTCCCGGTGCTGGGGCAGTTTTTACTGATGCTGGTGAGTTTGCTTTTTTTAGCGATGAATGGGCATCTCGTGGTGTTTGATATTTTGGCTGAGAGCTTTGTCACCTTGCCTGTGGGGCAGGCACTCAATGTGGATCATTTTGCGCTTTTAGCAGGGCGCTTAAGCTGGGTGATTGGTGCGGCATTGCTCTTGGCATTACCAGCAGTCAGTGCTTTATTAGTGATTAATATAGCTTTTGGCGTGATGACACGTGCTGCGCCACAACTGAATATTTTCACCATTGGTTTTCCATTGACCTTGGTGATGGGCTTGATTATCTTCTGGATATCCACATCAGATATTTTAGCGCAATACCATACTATTTCCCGCGATGCTTTGATGATGTTGCGCAGCCTTGCGCAAGCTCAATAAGGGAGGCTGAGCATGGCCGAAAACGAAAGTGGTGCTGAGAAAAGCGAAGACCCCACAGAGAAACGCAAACAAGACTCGCGTAAAAAAGGTGAGATCGCACGATCGCGTGAACTCAATACCCTTGCGGTAGTATTAGCTGGTACGGGTGGCTTACTGATGTTTGGCGGTGCGCTGGGGCAGCGTCTGATGCAAGTGATGCAGAAAAACTTCTCCATACCGCGCGAGTTGTTAATGGATGAGCGCTATATGGCCATCAGTCTATTGCAGTCAGCGCAGATGGCTGGTGATGCTTTGGTTCCTTTGTTTATTATATTGCTGATCGCAGCAATTGTAGGGCCGGTGGCATTGGGTGGCTGGTTGTTTTCTATGGAATCGCTGGCGCCCAAGTTCAGTCGAATGAATCCGATGGCCGGCATCAAGCGTATGTTCTCAATGAAGTCGATTGTTGAGCTGCTGAAGGCCTTGGGCAAGTTCTTTATTGTGTTAGCGGTGGCGCTGTTTGTATTATTACGGGCGCGTAAAGAGTTGATTCAAATCGCCAGTGAACCACTGGAAATGGCCATTTTGCACAGTATGCAGATCGTTGGCTGGAGTGCTTTATGGTTGGCCTGCAGTTTAATTATTATTGCTGCGATTGATGTACCCTTTCAGATTTGGGACAGTAAGCAAAAGCTGAAAATGACCAAGCAAGAAATACGCGATGAATATAAAGATACCGAGGGTAAACCTGAGGTGAAGGGTCGTATACGCCAAATGCAGCGTGAGATGGCTGAGCGACGCATGATGAGTTCGGTGCCTGAGGCCGATGTGATTATTACCAACCCGACTCACTTTGCTGTAGCGCTTAAATATGATTCTGAGAATGGCCAGGCACCCGTTTTATTGGCCAAGGGTGCTGATTTCACCGCATTGAAAATTCGTGAAATTGCTAATGAGCATAAAATTATTTTGCTTGAGTCACCTGCTTTGGCGCGAGCTGTGTATTACTCCACTGAAATTGATCAAGAAATTCCAGCCGGTTTGTATATGGCGGTTGCTCAAGTCTTGGCTTATGTATATCAACTGCGCCAATTCCATGCTGGCAAAGCTAAAAAACCTTCGATGCTTAAAGAGCCCGGTATCCCAGATGATTTACGCAGGGATGAATAAGGTAAAATCCGCTATAAAACAGGCTAGGTGGCAGTTCAGCTACTGTTCAGTACTACTTTGGCATTATAATCATTGTATTTGAAAATCTTGAAAATCTATCGGCTGAGTCCTCAGTCAGCATCATGCTGCGCCGTATAAGAACAAGAATCTATCATTAAGGGGCGTGCATGAAACTGTTAGTCGTTGAAGATGAGGCGTTATTACGTCACCACCTATATACACGACTTGGAGAGCATGGCCATGTTGTTGATGCCGTTGCTGATGCTGAAGAAGCGCTGTATCGGGTCAGCGAATATAATCATGATTTAGCTATTATCGATCTGGGCTTGCCGGGAATGAATGGTTTAGATTTGATTTTGGAGTTGCGTCGCCAAGGTAAAAAGTTTCCGATTCTGATTTTAACCGCACGAGGTAATTGGCAAAATAAAGTTGAAGGTTTAGCTGCTGGCGCAGATGACTATGTGGTGAAGCCCTTTCAATTTGAAGAGCTGGAAGCTCGCTTAAATGCCTTGTTACGCCGCTCTTCAGGCTTTGTGCAGTCAACCATTGGTGCGGGCCCGTTAGTACTGGATTTAAACCGTAAACAAGCGGTGTTATTTGACGAGGTTTTGGCATTAACAGCCTATGAGTACCGTATTCTTGAGTACTTAATGCGTCATCACCAGCAAGTGGTCTCCAAAGATCGTTTGATTGAGCAGCTCTATCCGGATGATGAAGAGCGTGATCCGAATGTAATTGAAGTATTGGTCGGTCGTTTACGTCGCAAGCTTGAAGGTGAAGCGGGGTTTAAACCCATTGAGACGGTACGCGGGCAGGGCTATTTATTCACTGAAGGTTGCCGCTAAGCGAGTTGTACTGAACCATGCATACACCTAAAACAATCAGAGTATCTTCGCTACGGATGCGCTTGATGGTGGGCGCTGCCGCGACTGTGTCACTGTTTATGTTGGCCTTGTTTCCAGCGCTGCAGCAAGTATTTACCTCTGCCCTAGAAGAGTCTATTGAGCAGCGCTTGGCCGCAGATGCCAGTGCATTGGTTTCTGCTGCGCGCATTTCTAAAGGGCAACTGCGTATGCCAGAAAAGCTGCCGGACGAAGAATTCGATATTCTTCCTGCGCGGCAATTGGGCTTTATTTACGATAATAAAGGCACGCTATTGTGGCGCTCACGTAGCGCAAATAATGTAACCATCAATTACCATCCCAAGTATGACGGCCGGGGGCATGAGTTTTTACGAGCACAAGATAGTGATGGGCGTGAATTCTTTATTTATGATGTTGAGGTCGATTTACTCAGAGGGCAGAGCGCCGATTTTAGTATTGTTACGATGCAGCCAGCGAGTGATTACCAAGCGATGTATGACAATCTGCGTCAGCAGTTGTATGTGTGGCTGGGTTTTGCATTATTACTGCTATTGGGTTTTCTATGGTTAGGTTTAGGCTGGGGGATTCGCAGTTTACGCAGCTTAAGTGCCGAGCTGGATGAAGTTGAAACCGGCAAGCGCGAGTCATTAAGTGATGAGCACCCGCGCGAATTGCTGCGCTTAACTCGATCTCTAAACCGTTTGCTGGAAAGTGAGCGTCAGCAAAGTGAGCGCTATCGTCATTCTTTAGATGATTTAGCACACAGTTTAAAAACACCGCTGGCGGTCTTGCAAAGTGTCGGCGAGGTGTTATCTGAACAGCCGAGTAACACTGAACATGTACGAACCTTGCAGGGCCAGGTTAATCGTATGAGTCAGCAGATCAGCTATCAGCTGCAGCGGGCCAGTTTACGTAAGAGTGGCTTATTGCGTTATCAGGTAGAGCTTGCCCCTTTGTTAGAGAGTTTAATTGAGGCGCTGGATAAGGTGTATCGCGATAAGCGTGTGCGCGTGACTCAGGTCTTTGCAACTGAGCTGCAGGTACCTGTTGAGCGGGGCGCATTACTTGAGTTACTGGGTAATATTTTAGAGAATGCCTATCGCTTGTGTATTACTGAAATACGTATCAGTGCACAACTGAGTGCAACCCATTGTGAGATTGTGGTGGAAGATGACGGACCCGGTGTGCCTGAGCATCAGCGTGAACGTATTTTAAAGCGTGGTGAACGTTTGGATACTCAATATCCAGGTCAGGGTATTGGTACAGCGGTAGTCAAAGATATTATTGACAGTTATGACGGGCAGCTGTTTGTTGAAGACTCTGCCTTAGGTGGCGCGCAGTTTCGGATTCTATTCCCGCTGAATTAGCACCGAATGTGTTGCTCTGCTACTTAACGTTGTACGGTCTTATTCATGTAGCTCAGCTTGGCACGGCAGCCTTTACAAATATACTGCAGACCTTTATTAATACGCGCATGACGCTGAGCACTGAGGGCAAAAGGTTCACGCTCTTTACACTGACAGCGGTAGAGATAATGTGTTTTGGGTGTGCGCTGAACTGCATAGTTGTGACAGCGATTGGCCGGCAGTTGATAGACAGTGTGCATAATCGCTTGCCATTCGGGGCCATGCGCGCGAATGGCTTTACCGTAGACTTTATAAGACACCAGATGTGCCACTTCATGGGCAACGGTATGCAGTAAAAAGTGCTCACGGTTTTCTTGGTATAAAAGCGGATTAAAGCGTAAACGATTTTCACAGATATGTGCCACGCCAGCCTTTTGCCCGCGCAGTTTAAAACTGATTTCAGGTCGTTTAAATACGCAGTTAAAATGCCGCTCTGCGGCCTGGTAGCAGCTTTCGACACGTTGTTGGATTAAGTCAGGCATGGTTCGTTAGATATGGTTCGATTGCATTAGGCAGATTATTGTAGATGAAGAATGCAGCATAGCAGGCTGTCGATTAAGAAGCAGGAGCTTAAGTTTGTGCTTTTGATGACTTCTCACTTGCCGTTAGGGCAAGTAAGAAGTGTGGTTGCTAAGGTTTAGACTCTAAACTGTTCCAGTTGGCGGCTCAGTTCGACAGCCAGCTGGTTCAGTTGTTTACTGGATTTAGTCAGCTGATGCGCTGCTTGATTACTGGCTTGCGACAAGCTGGCAACTTGGGTGACATTTTGATTGATTTCTTCAGTGGCATGCGATTGTTCTAGGGTTGAGCTGGCAATCGATGCGTTCAGCTCATTGAGCATATTTAGAGCTAAGCTGATACTGCTCAGGCTGGTATGCGCTTGGTGCGCTTGTTCTACCGTCGCTTGTGCAGTTTGGCTGCTTTCATTAATCACTTGTACAGCCGCTTGTGAATTGTGCTGCAGGCTTTCAATCATTGTTTGCACTTCGTCGGTGGATTGCTGTGTACGTTGTGCCAGCAGACGCACTTCATCTGCGACCACGGCAAAACCGCGTCCTTGCTCACCGGCTCGCGCTGCTTCAATGGCTGCGTTCAATGCCAGTAGATTAGTTTGTTCCGCAATAGAGCGAATGACATCCAATACACGACCGATCTGGCTGCTTTCGTCAGCCAAGGTTTGAATGACTGTAACCGCTTGTTCAATCGTGGAAGAGAGCAAGTCAGTTTGTTCTAGACTGGTGTCGATATTCGCTTGGCCAGCATTGGCTTGCTCAGTCGCTTGTGATACTTGCTCTGAGGCTTGTTCAGCGTGCTTAGCAACATCTTGCACTGAGTAGGTGACTTCATTGATGGCGGTGGCCATTTGTTCGGTTTGTTGTGTCTGATTACCATTAATCACTAGGGCTTGTGAGGCTTGGCGTCCGAGTATTTCCGAGGCTTTATTGAGGGTGGCTGCACTCTTGAGTAAATGACCGATGGTTGAGCGTAACTTTAATGTGAAGGTATTAAAGTGCTGACCCAGTTCAGTGATTTCGTCGGCACCACTGATGCTGAGCTCTTGAGTGAGATCGGATTGACCGCTGGCAATGCTTTGCATAGCGCTGACCACATTCTCCAGCGGTGTCACAATACTGCGCATAATACTGAGAATGAGTCCGGCAATAATAATGATCATAAGCAAGCTGATCAGGCTGGCATTAATCACTACTGAGCGAAATTCGGTATGGATATCATCTAAGTAAACGCCTGAACCAATGACCCAGCCCCAAGGCTCATAGAGTTGTATGTAGGAGATTTTATCAACAGGGGCACTGGCACCCGGCATCGGCCAGCGATAGCTTAAGAAGCCTGAGCCTTTTTGTTTGGCCATACGCGCAAATTCATTAAAAATCTCTTTGCCATCTGGATCTTGGTAGCTGCTTAGGCTTGTGCCATCCAGTGTTGGTGACATTGGATGCATAATCATATTGGGAGCAAGGTCATTGATCCATACATAGTCATTGCGGCCATAACGCAGCTTACTTAACGCATCTTGAGCTTGTTTTTGCGCTTGTGAGGTTGTCAGTTGACCGTTTTGCTCTAATGAGTGGAAGTATTCCAAAGTGCCTAATGTACTTTCCACAATATGTTGTGTTTTAACTGCCTTAGCAGAGTGCATTAGGTTGTAGGATTGCTTTAGAGCTAAAGCACCAAATATAAACAGCATACCAACGGCAATTAGAAAAATAATCCAAAGGCGTTTGCTAATAGAAATTTGACGAAGGAAATGCATGGTTTAACTCCAAAGAGAGCACAGTCGCAGGGTCGCGTGCGATTGTTATCGATATGCTATAGGGGTGTAGCACTGTATCGGACGTGTTAGATAAACATTGAGTATTGCAGTGATAAAGTTATTTTTCTCATCGTATTGCAAGAATGTTTTATCATCGCCGCAGTTGAGTTACTCATTATTGTTGAGGCTTGACTGCCGTTGGCTTTACTTTAAGTGTATTTCTCTATGTTAACTATGCGACTAAGTACTTGTATAGGGCGGTGAGGCGCATTTGCAAGTGAAAAACTTACAGTAAAAAGGTAAGATCGCACGCTTTATTATTGATAGAAGTCATTAGTGAGATTTTATGGACATTTGGTTAGCACTGCAGGCGTTTATTTTAGGGGTGGTTGAGGGATTAACGGAGTTTTTGCCTGTATCCAGTACGGGGCACCAAATCATTGTCGCTGATGCGATTGGTTTCTCGGGACAGCGCGCTAAAGCATTTAATATTATTATTCAGTTGGGCGCTATTTTAGCGGTGATGTGGGAGTACCGCCGTAAAATTGTTGAAATAGTCGTGGGTTTACCTCGAGAAAAGAGTGCGCAAAGTTTTACATTGAACCTCTTGGTAGCTTTTATCCCTGCGGTCATTCTGGGCTTAAGCTTTGCTGATTTAATTGAGCAATGGTTATTTAATCCTATTACCGTTGCCGCAGCGCTGGTGGTGGGCGGGTTTGTAATGCTTTGGGCAGAAAAGCGCGATCATAAAATTGCTGCTGAAACAGTCGAAGATATGACCTGGAAGCAGGCGTTAAAGATTGGTTGTGCGCAATGCTTAGCCTTGATACCCGGTACTTCACGTTCAGCCTCAACTATTATTGGTGGTCTATTCTTTGGGTTATCACGTAAGGCTGCGACTGAGTTTTCATTCTTTCTAGCCATGCCAACCATGATTGGTGCCACAGTGTATTCGGTCTATAAACACCGCGAGCTGTTTGCTACAACCAATGATTTGCCGGTATTTGTGATTGGTTTTGTTACCTCCTTTATTTTCGCTATGTTGGCAGTGCGTGCACTACTGAAGTTTATTGCCAATAACAGTTATGCGGTGTTTGCTTGGTATCGTATTGTCTTTGGTCTATTGATTTTAGCGACTTGGCAGTTGGGCTTTATTGATTGGACGTCAGTGGGCGAGTAACACACCGATCGACCCTGTCGAGCTGAGCTGATAGATTTAATCAGGCAACATCCTCATGTGAGCTTGACTTGGGTGTGTTGTCTAAGCCGCTAAGCTTGACAGTAATTATGTTTGAAACGTATGTTTGAAACATCTATTAAGAGTGAAATGTTCATGGCCCAGTCAGACACTGTAGAGCGGATTTTAGATGTTGCAGAGATTCTATTTGCAGAGAAAGGCTTTGCAGAGACTTCACTGCGCCTTATTACCAGTAAAGCTGAAGTCAATTTGGCTGCAGTTAACTATCATTTCGGCTCGAAAAAATCCTTGATTCAAGCTGTGTTTGCCCGTTTTCTTGGGCCATTGTGCGCAAGCTTAGATGCAGAGCTTGAGCGTCGCTCGGCGGTTGATCAGCCTGAGTGGACGGTGGAGTTGTTGCTGGACTTGTTGATTGAGCAAACTCTGGCGGTTAAACCACGCAGTGGTAATGATTTATCTATCTTTATGCGCTTGCTGGGCTTGTCATTTAGCCAAAGTCAGGGGCATTTACGTGGTTATTTAAGTGAGATGTATGGCAAGGTTTTTCAGCGCTATATGCTGTTGTTGCGTGAAACAGTGCCAGATGTGAAGCCTATTGAGTTGTTCTGGCGAGTGCACTTTATGATTGGGGCTGCCTCTTTTAGTATGTCGGGCATTAAAGCGTTGCGTTCGATGGCTGAAAGTGAGTACCAGGTTCATTTAAAAACTGAGCAAATATTACGTCTGATGGTGCCGTTTTTAGCGGCGGGTCTGCGTGCTGAGAGTGTGATTGATACTGTGGGTATGCAACCGCTGATTGCCAAGAAAACATCCAAGTCTTAAGTAGAGTGTGGTGCGTTCATGATTGATTATTTACATGTGTCCATTGCAGAACAACGCCTGTATGCGTTTTCTAAACAGCAGTTGCAGCATGTCTATAGGGTATCGACTGCACTCAATGGCCCCGGTGAAGACAATGGTTCGGGCTGTACGCCCCGTGGCCGACATTATATTAGAGCTAAAATTGGTGGGGATTTACCCGCCATGGCCGTGCTGCGTGGACGGCGCTGGACCGGTGAACTGTGGTCGCCTGAGCTGACTGAAGCCTATCCGCAACGAGATTGGATTCTCAGTCGTATTCTCTGGCTCAGTGGCTGTGAGTTAGGGCGTAACCGCTTGGGAAGCACAGATACGTTTCGCCGTTATATTTATATCCACGGCACTGCCGATGAGCATGTATTAGGCCAACCGTATTCTCACGGCTGCATCCGCATGCACAATCATGATTTAATTGAGCTGTATGCGCAGTTGGCTGATGCTTGCCCAGTTGACATCAGTGAGCATGCGTTCGATGCTCAGACCGCTCCTACAACTCTTAAGGAATCCTTATGCAAGGCTCATTGATGCTGGATATCGACGGCACCTTTCTAACCGCTGAAGATCGTCATCTATTACGTCAACCGCAAGTCTGTGGGGTGATTTTATTTGCTCGTAATATTGAACATCCCCAGCAAGTGCGTGAGTTATGCCAAGCGATTCGAGCGGTGCGCAGTGATTTATTGATTGGTGTCGATCAAGAAGGTGGACGCGTACAGCGTTTGCGCCAAGGCTTTGTTAAATTGCCGGCCATGGGGCTCTTACAGACGGCTGATAATCCTGCCCATCTTGCTGAGGAATGCGGCTGGTTGATGGCTTGGGAAGTCTTGGCGATGGGTATCGACTTTAGCTTTGCTCCGGTTTTGGATTTGGACTATGGCCGCAGTGATGTGATTGGCTTGCGCTCCTTTGGTGCTGATGCCCAGAGGGTTGAAAGCTTAGCGGGTGCGTTCTTAAAGGGCATGCATGCCGCTGGAATGCCCGGCGTAGGCAAACATTTTCCGGGTCATGGCTGGGTGGAAGCTGACTCGCATGTGGCGATTCCTGTGGATGAGCGCAGCTTGGCCGAGATTCAGCAGGCTGACTTATTACCCTTTCAGAATTTGCAGCACGACTTAGCAGGCATGATGCCGGCACATGTGATTTATCCTGAAGTGGATGCACTGCCTGCGGGTTTTTCAAAGGTTTGGTTGCAGGATATTTTACGTCAGCAATTAGGCTATAAGGGCGTGCTGTTTAGTGATGATTTATCCATGGCGGGCGCGCATGTTGCTGGCGATGCGGCGCAACGTATATTAGCAGCGCTTAGCGCAGGTTGTGATGTTGGGTTACTATGCAATGATCGTGGTGCGGCCGAGCAGGGTTTGATGGCATTGCAGACTCAGCAGGTGACGCCTTGTACACAATTATCAGCGATGTATGGACGCTACACCGCCCAGCATGACTTTCAGCAGCATCCACGTTGGCAGTCTGCACGGCAGGCACTCAAAAGCATAACAATCGGTCTATAAGAGGTGGGAAATGAATAAGTACGCGATTATTGGCGGCACCGGATTGACTCAGTTGGAAGGTCTAACGATTCGTGATGCATCGTTTGTGAACACCCCTTATGGTGCGCCCTCTTCAGAGATCTTGCGGGGTGAATATGCTGGGCGTGAGGTTTTATTCTTAGCCCGTCACGGTCATCCCCACCGTATTCCACCGCATGAAGTGAATTACCGCGCTAACTTATGGGCGCTGCGTCAAGCCGGTGCAACGCATATCCTAGCGATCAATGCGGTGGGTGCTATTACGGATAATTTAAAAGTCGGCTGTTTTAGCATTCCTGACCAGATTATTGATTACACATCAGGTCGCGAACATACCTTATATGAAGGTGAACTGGATCATGTGACCCATGTTGATTTTAGCTACCCTTATGATGATGAGTTGCGTAAGCGTTTAATCGCCGCAGTGGCCGCCAGTGGCTACAGCTGCAGTAATAGTGGCGTATACGGTTGCACACAAGGTCCACGCTTAGAAACAGTGGCTGAAATTAAGCGTATGGAACGTGACGGCTGTAATATTGTCGGTATGACCGGTATGCCTGAAACCGTTCTAGCGCGCGAGCTGGGCTTAAGATACGCCTGCTTAGCCTTAGTGGTGAATCCCGCAGCAGGTAAGTCGAACGGCGTTATTACCATGACGCAAATTGATGCTGCGCTGAATATGGGTATGTCAAAAGTGAAGATCATCTTAGCGCGTATGCTGAGAAACGGTTAAACACGGATAACGCCATAAATTTGCAGCTTCTATGCGGTGTATGGCGTTGTTTTGCTTCAACCGGCGACACTCACTAGTGTCAGCGTACTACCCTGCAGTTGTGCAAACTGCCCATCAAGTTCACTGCCTGCTGGCCAGCTCGCTGATAAGTCTTTTTCTAGACGTAAGCGTGCATGACCTGTCTCTATACCCTGTATATCCAAAACTTGAGCATCATGAAAACCAAAGTAGGTGCCGGTCAGTGGATTGAGTGCTTTAAACACACTTTCTTTCAGTGAAAAAATTAGGGTTAAGCGTTTGGCCTGTTGCTCTGGGTCTAAATGGCTGTAGGCAGCGTATTCTTCAGCGGTCAAAATAGTGCTGGCTAAACGCTGTGCTCGTTGAATAGGTATAGGTTTTTCCAGATCCAGTCCAAAGCTTTGCCAGTGCCTTAGATCGCCGACAATAGCCGCGCAGATTTGATGGCTGTGGGTCATGGAACCGCAGTTGGGCTGGGGCCACAGTGGAATACGACTCTGAGCTTGCTGTGTCGGAAGACTGGCGTATCCCGTTTGCCGACGTAAAGCTTCACGTGCACATAAGCGAGCGGCTAAAAATTCCGCTTGGCGCTTTATGACAGCCTGCGGTGCGCTGATCTGATAGTGAGTGAAGAGCGCAGGGCTCAGTGCTTGCTGATTAAAGCAGGCTGAAACCAAGGTGCAGTCCGGTAATGCTGTGGGGAAGGGCCAGTGTTGCTGTAAATCAGTTAAAAACCCTGCATTAAGGGCGGTATGGGTCATGCAATTATCCTAATTGGGTGACTGCTGTATAAATAATTGGTTATAACACTGGAATAAAATGAGCGTTGCAGTTATAAGAGGCAGAATATTTTAAGCACATTCACACCGACTGCAGAGGTATTGTATGAAATTACAGCAATTGCGTTATATCTGGGAAGTATCAAGAAATGGTCTTAATGTTTCTGCTACAGCACAAGTACTTTATACATCGCAACCGGGTATAAGCAAACAAATCCGTTTACTGGAAGACGAGTTGGGTGTGGAAATTTTTGCCCGCAGTGGTAAGCACTTAACCCGCGTCACCGCCGCAGGCGAGCGTATTATTCAGACAGCTGGTGAAATTCTGCGTAAGTGTGAAAATATTAAGCAAATAGGTCAAGAGTTCTCTAACGAGCGAGTGGGGACCTTATCGATTGCCACTACGCATACTCAAGCCCGTTATGCTTTGCCTGCTGTGATCAGCAGCTTTATGCAGGAGTACCCTGATGTTGCGCTGCATATGCACCAAGGTACACCCACGCAAATTGCTGAGATGGCGGCGGATGGCACGGTTGATTTCGCCATTGCCACTGAAGGTATGGAGCAGTTTGGCGACTTAATTATGATGCCATGCTACCGCTGGAATCGTTGTGTAGTGGTGCCTAAAGGCCATCCGTTGACAGCAGTGCCAAAGCTGACGATTGAGGCCTTGGCTGAGTTTCCGATTGTGACCTATGTGTTTGGCTTTACAGGACGCTCCAAGCTTGACGAAGCTTTTAACCAGCTTGGTTTAGAGCCCAAGGTGATCTTTACCGCAGCCGATGCCGATGTGATTAAAACCTATGTGCGCTTAGGTTTGGGTGTGGGTATTGTTGCTGATATGGCGGTGGATGAGTTACAAGACCAAGACTTAGTCGCCTTAGATGCCAGCCATTTATTTGAATCCAGCGTGACCAAGATAGGCTTTCGTCGCGGTACATTCTTGCGTGGCTTTATGAGTGACTTTATTGAACGTTTTGCACCGCATTTGGATCGTGAAACACAAACCAAAGTGATTCAGGCGCGTAATAAAGATGAAGCCGAGGCGTTGTTTGAAAATATTGAGTTGCCGGTGTATTAAAGCGTTGCGCTAGGCGAGAGGGTGGGTTGCTTAAAATATGTGTTTGTCTGCTAAAGGGCACTATTGGCCGAGCTTTACCGTATAATCCCCACAGTTTTTACTACTCTATTTTAAGGAACACTATGACTGATTACCGCGAAACGCTGCATGATAATTACGGGCAATTTTTTAAAATTGAAAAAATGCTGCATGAAGTGCGTACAGAGCATCAACATTTAGTGATTTTTGAAAGTGCACGTATGGGTCGTGTAATGGCGCTGGATGGTGCCATTCAAACCACCGAAGCGGATGAGTTTATTTATCATGAAATGCTCACCCATGTGCCGATTCTAGCCCATGGTACCGCACGTAATATTCTGATTATCGGTGGTGGTGATGGCGGTATGTTGCGTGAAGTGTGCCGTCACGCCAGTGTTGATCGCGTCACCATGGTAGAAATTGACCAAGCGGTAGTGGATATGTGTAAAGAGTATTTACCCAATCACTCCAATGGCGCATACGATGATCCACGTGTGAACTTGGTGATTGATGATGGCATGCGCTTTATTGCCAACTGCACTGAAAAGTTTGATGTGATTATCAGTGACTGCCCAGACCCAACTGGCCCTGCTGAAGTGCTGTTCTCTGAAGGCTTTTACCAAGCTTGTCATCGTTGCTTAACCGACGATGGTATTTTAGTCGCGCAAAATGGCACACCGTTTTTACAAATTGAAGAAGTGAAAACCACAGCTAAAAATATTCAAGGTTTATTCGCTGACTGGCATTTTTACCATGCCGCGGTACCGACCTATATTGGTGGTAGCATGACTTTTGCTTGGGCAGCTAAAAACCGCGCGACGCGCCAACAGCCGCTTGAGGTTTTACGCCAACGTTTTGCCGCCAGCGGTATTGTCACACGTTACTACAACGCGGATATCCACCAAGCTGCGTTTGCTTTGCCGCAGTATGTACTGCAGGCGATTGGTAAGCCTAACAACGATTAAACGATAAATCGTCAAAAGCCTCACTTTTATCCTTAAAGTGGGGCTTTTTTATGTGTGTATTGTGGGGTACTTGTTAATAGTTAGCATAACTGACTATAAAGTTGGGTTGAGTCTATTTGGGCATGCTATCTTGCCCGTTGCGTGACATGTCTTGCGACAGTTTATATACCTAAAATAATACAGGAATATGCTCTATGCTTATTTTCTTTATCAGCATCACCATACTTATCCTTGGATATAAGTTTTATAGCCCCTTTGTTGAAAAGCAAGCGGGTATAGACCCTAAAGCCATAACTCCTCAGGAGCGTTTGCATGATGGCGTGGACTATGTTGCTATCAGTCCAATTAAAGCGTTTTTAATACAGTTTTTAAATATTGCCGGTGTGGGTCCGATTTTTGGACCGATTTTGGGTGCTTTATATGGCCCGGTTGCTCTGGTTTGGATCGTTATCGGTAACGTTCTCGGCGGTGCTGTGCATGACTACTTCTCAGGTGTTATGAGCCTGAAAGAAGACGGAAAAAGCTTACCTGAAATTGCCGGTCAGTATTACAACGTCCTATTTAAAGGCATCATGCTGGTGTTTACCGCCATGCTGTTGTTCTTTGTAGGTGTGGTTTTTATTATGAGCCCGGCTGGGCTGCTGAGTAATTTATCCTTTTTTGAGGGTACGTTCTTAGCCGGTAATACCTTTTGGGTCTTAGTCATCTTGGGGTATTACTTTGTGGCGACTTTGTTGCCGATTGATAAAGTAATCACCAAACTGTATCCGTTGTTTGGTTTGTTGATGATTGTGATGACTTCGCTGATTGCCGTATCAATCTTGTTAGAAGCACCTAATTTACCGGAAATGACCGATATTTTTGCCTACTTCACCGATGATCATGAGCATGACTTCTTAGAGCCTAACCCTGATGGGTTACCGGTCTGGCCCTTGTTGTTTGTGACCATTACTTGTGGTGCGATCAGTGGTTTCCACTCAACGCAATCACCGATGATTGCTCGTTGCCTGACCAATGAGAAATATGCGCGTCCAGTGTTTTATGGTGCAATGGTGTGCGAAGGTATAGTTGCCTGTGTGTGGGCATTAGCAGGTATTGCTGCGTTCCCTGAAGGTTATGTCGGTTTAAAAGCCATGCTTGATGCGGGTGGGCCAGGCTTAGTCGTCAATCATATTGCTACCAGTTACTTGGGTGTCTTCGGCGGTGTGATGGCAATTCTAGCTGTAGCAGTCTTCCCGATCACCTCGGGTGATACCGCATTCCGTTCGTTGCGCTTAACGATTATGGATGCGTTTAATATCTCACAAACGACCTTGCATCGCTTGGCGTTAGCAGCACCCTTGTTAAGTATTGCTTACTTTATGACGTTTATGGATTTCGCCGTGATTTGGCGTTATTTTGCGTTCTCTAATATGTTGCTGTCGACCAGTGTGCTGTGGTTAGCCACTAAATACTTGTTTGATCGTGGATCGTTTCACTGGATTGTCAGTATTCCAGCGGTGATTGGTACAGCTGTAAGTGTGTCGTATATTGCCACAGCAGCTATTGGTTTGAATTTACCCATGGAATACAGCAAAGCGATTGGTGCTGCGACTGTTGTCCTTGCCTTTATCGGTTTGCTGACACAGCATAAAAAGCGCTATGCAAGTGCTAAGCCAGCTTAAGCTGAGTTAAAGCAAGATAACTTGTAGTAAAAACCCCCACTTCAAGCTTGAAGTGGGGGTTTTTTATGGCGCTTATAAGCTGATATGTGGTGTCACATCTAAACGAATAGTGGTTTTGAGTAGGCTTTCCAGCTCCTTTTTGAGCAGCACCAAGTCATGGTGGGTAATATCGACAGCTGCGCTGACCTCAAGCTTAAGATGAGTTTGCGCGCCGGTGATTTGCACTTGTAGAGTATTGAGCAGCAGTACTTTTCCTGAGATCTCAATGCTTAACGCATCAACTTTTTGCTCAACCTGCCACACACTGTACATACTTTGAAACGCCCAAGTCAGCGGTACCGCAATTGCCAGCATCAATGCTGTTGATAAAGCTAAACCGCGTTGTGCTTTAATAATGGGTGCATAGCCCAGCACGAGGAAGGTCAGGGCAGCAGCCAGAGCAATACCGACTAAGTTGGTGATAAAGAGGAGTGAGGCACCGCTGATCACTTGCCAGTCCCACCAGCCGATACCAATTCCCACAACACACAGCGGTGGTACCAGCGCTACTGCAATCGCCACGCCGGGCATGCTTTTCATAATGCTTTCACGCGCATGCGCATAGGCACCAGCCATACCAGAGAAAATAGCTACGCCTAAGTCGAGTAGGTTGGGGTGCAGGCGTCCTGCCATTTCAGGGGTGATGCGAGTGATGGGAATAATCAAGGCTAGCAACGCCGCCATACTGATGGCTAAGAGCATACCGATGACAATGGATGAGAGCGATTGCTTCAGTAGTGCTTGATCATTGCGCAGTAAGGCCATAGCTAAAGAAATAATCGGTGCCATTAAGGGTGCCAGCACCATTGCACCGATAATCACTGCGGGACTGGATAGAAATAAGCCTAAGCTGGCCACCAAACTGCTGAGCATCATCAGGGAAATAAAGCTGCTATGGGCTTGAGCGTTTTCTCGCAGCTGTAAAAACAGCTCTTTAAAGTCCTCTTCTAATGCGTGGGTAAACAGCGGTAAACGACGCTGGATCATGTTTAAACGTTGCTCATTGAGCGGTAAATTCTCGAGCTTGAGTGTGTCTTTACCGCCGCGCTGTCCACCTTGTGTTTCGTAATAGGTGGCTGGCAGATTAATTTGCACAGCCTCAGGGTAGAGTTCCAGCTCGATGCTTTGAGCTTCACGTCTTTGGCTATCAACGTAGTAGGTGAGCGGTTGAGTGCTGTCGACACGTAAATAGTTGCTGCGCACATAGCTCATGGAGTCGGGTAGTTTATTTACGCGAGTGTCAGAATGAAATGAAGCCTTAAATAAAAAGCTAAGGTATTGGGTGATTGATTTAGGGGCAATCAGCAGTGTTGAGACTTTACCGTCTTGCACAGAAATACTGGTATTAATCAGCCGAGCGGCGGCATTGGTCACGTTGTTTTCAATGGCGACCATGCCGGTAATTGCAGTTTTTACACTGAGTTCTTTGCCCACAGATAAGGTGATCGCAAAGGGCTGGATGGCAAATAAGTTGCGTAAACTGCTCCATAAAATAGCGAATAAGAAAAATAAGCGGCGTGTAGCAGATTCAGAGCGTTGGCGATAAGTGCGGCTGCGCTGGTCAAGAAAGGGGGGTTTACCCAGCATAATTGAGCCCAGCGCCACTTCATTATTACAGCGCAGCACATCAATGGCTTTGCAGGATGCATCAAAGGCGAGGGCAATATGCTGTTCGAGTTTTTCCGTAAACATAAACCATTCACGCAAGCGTCTTTGCTGCTGATCAACGGGAATAATTCCAAGGCTAAAGTTAAGTGATTTAGCATGATCAATCAGCGGCGCTAGATCAGCATCAGCACACAGCGCGACAACATGCTCAGTAGCCGTCAAAGCACTTTCAGGCTGTTCTAGGAAATCACTTAAGGACAGTTGTGATAAGACAATATTGTTCGCCTGAGCAAAGTCGACTACGGCTTGCACACGAGGATTGTCTGCATCCTCGTAAATAAAAATCGCATGGGTGCAGAGCATCCGTGTTCTCCCTTATCAAAATTTAAATGTGCCGTGATGAAAAAAGCCGGATAATAATCCGGCTTTTTTAGTGAGTGACCTGCAGTTTAAACTGGGAACAACTCGCTTAATTTCATAGCTAACATCATATCGCCTTCAGCGCGCAGTTTGCCGCCCATAAAGGCCTGCATACCATCGGTTTCACCGGTGGCAATACCTTTAAAGGTTTCGCGATCCATAATAAGTGTGACGTTGGCATCATCGTTCTCACCGGCTTGAACATCGCAGGTGCCATCTTTAACGATCACATAGTAGTTTTCAGCATCTTCAATATTGAATTGAAACACTAAATCTAAACCTGCAGCAGCTGCAGAGTTGAATTTAGCGGTTAGAGTTTTAATGATATCTGCGGTAGAAGACATAATCGATCCTTTTTAGGGTTTTTGTGCGGTATATCCCGCGTGATATAAATAACTCAGCGTGATGGGCTAAGTTTAAGAGATGCTGCCCAAATCAAATTCACATCAATTGATATGATCGACATAGAGATTATTGTGAACTTTGCAGGCTGTCAAATGAAATTCATACGATTGTTTGAAAATCGAATATTCAGCCGATGAAAGTACAAAATTTCAGTGCATGCTCAGGTAAGATAGCAACCAATATCATTTAAGGAGTTTACAGTGGATTTTCTACTTGAGTATGCGGGCTTTTTAGCGCGCGCAGTCACCGTATTGATAGTGATTGCTGTGGTGTTGTCGTTAATGACTGCTATGCGTTCGCGTGGGCGCACCCGCAGTGGGGAACTGGCGGTGACCAGTTTAAATGAGTTCTATACCGATCTTAAAGAAAACATTGAATACAGCGTCTTAGATAAGGCGCAACTGAAGGCAATCAAAAAAGCCAATAAGCTCAAGCTGCAAGCGGATAAAAAATCCACAGCTGAGAAAAAGCGTATTTATGTTTTAGATTTTGATGGTGATATTAAAGCCTCAGCTGCAGAAAACTTACGCCATGAAATTACTGCGCTATTGAGCATTGCTAAGCCAACAGATGAAGTGGTACTGCGTTTAGAGAGTGGTGGTGGCATGGTGCACAGCTATGGCTTTGCCTCGTCGCAGCTGGCGCGTATTCGTGAAGCCAAGATACCTTTGACCGTCTGTATCGATAAAGTCGCTGCCAGCGGCGGTTATATGATGGCCTGTATTGGCGATAAGATTTTAAGCGCACCCTTTGCTGCAGTGGGCTCGATTGGTGTGGTGGCGCAGATTCCTAATATCCACCGCTTGCTGAAGAAAAATAATATTGATATTGAAGTGCTAACAGCCGGTGAGTACAAGCGCACTTTAACCATGTTAGGTGAAAATACCGAACCAGCGCGTCAAAAGTTTTTAGAAGAGCTGCAAACCACACATGATCTATTTAAAGGGTTTGTATCGCAGTTTCGTCCACAGTTGGATATTGATGCTGTAGCGACCGGTGAAGTCTGGTTGGGTACTGATGCACAACGTTTAACCTTGGTAGATACATTGCAAACCAGTGATGAGTATTTATCTAAGCACGCGCAAGAAGCGGATGTTTTTCTGCTTGAGTTTGTGCAGAAGAAATCATTACAGGAGCGTGTGGGTTTAACCGCTGGAACAGCCGTTGAGCATATTGCTGATAAAGGCTGGGAGCGTTTACAACGCCGTTTTATGGGCTAGGGTGCTCACCAGTCTAAGTACGAGGCCGCAGTGGTTGAGCGGCCTTTGGCTTATGAGTGAGTCCAAGTGTCGATATGCAACCAGCAAATGCAGACGCAATGCCTGTACTGGGCTCCGCAGTTGATTGGCGCGCAGTGCAGGGTGGTTGATTAATATTTGAATCATCTTCGTCAGGCATAAAAAACGGCCACGCAATCTAGGTTGCAGTGGCCGTTTTCAGTGACGCCCAGCTCAATTACTTTGTATAGCGCTTGAGGATTAAAGTAGCGTTAGTGCCACCAAAGCCAAAGCTGTTACTCATAATTGTATTTAACGTGACGTTTTCTTGAGTTTTCTCAACGATAGGCAAGTCTTTGGCTTCTGCGTCAAGCTCTTCAATGTTGACTGAGCCGGCAATAAAATCGCCTTCCATCATCAACAGTGAATAGATGGTTTCTTGCACGCCTGCAGCACCCAGTGAGTGGCCGGATAGGCTTTTGGTTGAGCTGATCGACGGTGTTGTCTTGCCTGTAAACACTTCACGTATGGCGCGGATCTCTGCGGTGTCACCGACGGGCGTTGATGTGCCATGAGTGTTGATATAGTCGATTGGCGTATCAATCGTTGCCATCGCTTGCTGCATGCACCGCACCGCACCTTCACCACTTGGAGCAACCATATCGTAGCCGTCAGATGTTGCGCCGTAGCCAACAATTTCAGCATAGATTTTTGCACCACGTTTTAGAGCGTGTTCCAGCTCTTCAACCACAACCATACCGCCACCACCTGCGATGACAAAACCATCACGCTTACTATCGTAAGCACGTGAGGCTTTTTCTGGGGTGTCGTTATATTGTGTAGATAGAGCGCCCATCGCATCAAATAAGCAGCTTTGGCTCCAGTGCTCTTCTTCACCGCCACCGGCAAAGACAACATCTTGTTTGCCCAGTTGAATTTGTTCAACTGCTTGGCCAATGCAATGTGCACTGGTTGCACAAGCAGATGACACTGAGTAGTTCACACCTTTAATTTTAAAAGGAGTAGCTAAGCAGGCTGATACGGTGCTACCCATAGTACGGGTGACACGGTACGGACCAATACGCTTAACGCCTTTTTCGCGCAAGATATCGATAGCTTCCATCTGGTTTAAAGTGGATGCACCACCTGAGCCGGCAATTAAACCGGTGCGCGGATTGGATACATCTTCAGGGCTTAAGCCACTGTCTGCAACGGCTTGCTGCATGGATAAGTAGGAGAATGCTGCAGCTTGACCCATAAAGCGCAAAACTTTACGGTCAATTACTTCTTCTAAATTAATATCTACACTGCCTGAAACTTGGCTGCGCAAGCCCATATCAGCGTAAGACTGATTAAAACGGATACCAGTCTGGCCTGCACGTAAATTAGCAGCTACGGTATCTTTGTCATTACCTAGGCAAGAAACAATGCCCATTCCGGTGATTACAGCACGACGCATACTGGTCATCCTTTAGAAAGAGTCTGTGGAAGTAAATAAGCCGACACGTAAGCCTTCGGCACTATAAATTTCGCGGCCATCAACACTCACAGTGCCGTCAGCAATCGCGAGAATTAAAGAGCGGTTAATGGTGCGCTTAATATCGATTTGGTAGGTGACTTTTTTAGCTGTCGGTAAGACTTGGCCAAAAAACTTCACATCACCTGAACCCAGTGCGCGTCCACGCCCAGGGTGACCTTGCCAACCAAGGTGGAAACCGACCAGCTGCCACATGGCATCGAGGCCTAAACAGCCAGGCATCACTGGATCACCTTCAAAGTGGCAGGCAAAAAACCATAAGTCAGGATTGATATCCAACTCAGCAGTGATTTCTCCCTTACCGTATTTTCCGCCGGTTTCACTGATGTGCACAATGCGATCAATCATAAGCATATTAGGTGCGGGCAATTGCGCGTTACCTGGTCCGAAGAGCTCTCCTCGGCTGCATTTGAGCAGATCTTCGTAGGTGAAGGCGTTTTGTTTGGTCATGCGGGCTCCTCAACGTGCCTAATCGTGTACTGCATGGGTGATGGATATCCATCTGGCAAATAATTGCGTTTAATGTATTAGCGTGTTTTTAACACATTTAATAACGCTTAACAAAAAAACTCTATTCAACTTAAGCCTTCTGTCAGGCTGTTTACTGCAGTTGTCGACAGGACAAAAGTGTTGCTTAAGTGTAATTGATTGGTTAGACCACAGATACGACTTATAAGTCACAGACTTAGAGTTATCAATACACGCTACCAGAAAAAGAGACTATTGTACGCTTGTTCGCCGCGGAGTGTGCTTGAAAAGCCTTATCAGTTTTGCGCGAAAGACCCCGCCACCTCGGAGAGGCTGGGGATGATGTCAAATGTGATGTAGGGGAATCTCCAGAGTAAAAGTCGAACCTTGGCCAGCTTGACTCAAGACTCTGAGATCGCCGCCCATTTGCCGGGCTAGTGTATAGGCAATTGACAATCCAAGCCCTGTGCCGCCGTAGCGTCTTGAAATACTTTGGTCAGCTTGGTGGAAGGCGTTAAAGATCGAGTTGAGTTGTTCGTTGGCGATACCAATCCCTGAGTCACTTATTTCACATTTGAGCAGCAGTTGCGAGTGGCCAGGCAATATCCAGTCCACGCGTAATGTGACGCTGCCTTCTAAAGTGAATTTTAATGCATTGGCCAGAAGGTTGACTAAAATTTGTTGCAGCCGGGTCGGATCGCCTTCAACCTGTATGTCGTGCAGCGCGTCGGGTAAGACAAAAACCAGTTCGATGTCTTTTTGTTCTGCACTGTATTTAAATGTGTCATGCAGCGAGGTAAAAATATCGCTTAATGAAAAAGCAATGCATTCCAGTTGTAAAACGTCGTGTTCAAGACGTGAAAAGTCTAAAATATCATTAATTACATCCAGCATCTGCACGCTGGAGTTATGGGCAATGTGTGTGTATTCGGCTTGTTCAGTGCTGAGTTCAGTCTGTTCCAGCAATTGCAGCATACCCAGTACACCATTCATGGGCGTGCGTAACTCATGGCTCATCATTGCTAAAAAATCTGACTTAGCTTTATCTGCACGTTCTGCTTTATGTTGCGCATGCTTAAGTTCAGCGGTGTATTTTTGTTGAGCTGATTGGGCCTGTTTAAGGGTTCTACTGAGCATATTGATATGCTGTGTGAGTTTGCCTAACTCGCCGCTATGTATTTCAGCTAAGGGAGCAGTGTTGTAATTGCCGCCACCCAGTGCTTGCAGTTTTTTGCGCATACCTTGAATGGGGGTCGATAAGCTGCGAGCCAATAAATAGGCGAGTGCCCAAATGATAGATAAGGCTAGAAAAATCAGCCACAAAGCACGTAATAAAGTATGCAATTGCTGCTGATTCAAGGTGCTGTCGGTCATGCCAATTACGACGCGACCAATCACCTCTTCGTTGCTTGTGGATGTAGGAGCCAGTGCAGTTGATGATAGAAATACAGGGTCAAGTTCAATCATCTGATGGATAATTTGAGCTTGGAAAGTTGGTGTTATACTGCTTTGTACTGGGTTTTTATCACTGCGCAGTAGACGTTGATTATCATTATCATAGATTTCAATAAAGGCAATATGTGGGTGTTTTAATAAGCCCTGTAGCAAAGGCTCTAAGGTGTCGATGTTGCCAGAAATTACACTAAACTCAGCAGCAGGTGCGAGCTGATCAGCAATCAGTTGTCCAGCATCGGCGAGTTCGTCTTGCAGGCTGTGTAAGCGCGCTAAAGTAAAATAGCCGGTGAGTAAAAATGCGATCAGTACTGCCGGCAAAAGGCTGACAAATAATGTATGCCGATGAATGCTACCGCCGAGTACCCGCCTCATGGCGCCAACCTGTAATGCTGTATTGACTTATTAAGTTCTGTCGGAGTGTTGGATTGAATGCCTAGCGAGCGTACAACTTGTTGATTGACCAGCACCTCAAATGTATCTGGATACAGGCTGGGTGGCCATTGTTCAGTCGGTGTTTTTAGTAAATCGTGCAAAGTTTTAAGCCAGTTTTCTTTGCTAGAGTAGCTGGAGGCGAGGCTGCCCGCTTTAACAAAAGCAGCGGTGGGGCCAATCAAGCCTTTTTTTCGTGCATAGTTACTCAGTAAAATTCTTTTAATTGTGTTGGGGTTGTACACCTGCATATCATCAATGCCGAGTAATGCTTGCGTACTGTCCATTAAATCGTTTAAGCCACGTGTGTCATTACGACCAGACCAAGCGGGGCCAGGCCAGCCGTACGTATACATAAGTAGATCTGCTGCTTGCAATGCTTGCATTATTTCAGGCAATAAAAACACACTGTCCCCACTAAAAAGTACACCAACGTGGCGTATGCCCGGTTGCATCGTTTTTAGTAATGCAATTTGACGCTCAATTGGGGGATCGCTCCAGATAAAGGTCAAGTGTTTAGCTTGCTTCTGTTGAGTACGTTGATTGGCTTGCACGCGACTGACCTGCATTATCAGTGTGGGTGGATTGGCGTGTGACAGCTTTAGGCGCCAGTCGAGTAATTGGGGGCCAAGCAGAACCAGCTGTGTATCCGCAGAAAAATGCTGCTGTTGTTCCAGCTGTGAGCGCGGCATATAGATGATGTTATGGGTGGGCAGCGTTTGCGCCAACTCCAGAGCAAAGTCACGTACGGCTGGGCTGTCTCGCTCTGCACTAATAATCACTTGGGCCAATGCCGACAGGCTGAAGCTACAGAGTACGCTGCACATCGCTGCGAAACGCAGTAGATAAGCCAGCATAGCCTGCTTAAAACTCCAGCTGCACGGTAGCGTATGCAGAGTCATGAGAATGATCCTTATTGTTGGTGCGTCCTATGGGCTGATTGTTCAGCTTTTTTTGTACAGAGCCTGCTAAAGTAATGTGCATATTCCTAACAAATAGCAGTTTTTCAATGCGCAATGTCGCCAGTTGTAAGTCTTTTTGATGCAATTGCTGGGCGGCAAAATACATCAAGCTGGCATTCCAGTGGTGACCCCAATCGTGCAGCCAGCTGATGGATCCGCTATGCGGTGGTGAAACGTTTTGATCAAGCTTGTTGCTGGCGCTTTCTTTGATGTAGGCATAGCTGAGACGTAAACGATCGTTATGGGTGGCTTGCCAGTTGGCTTCAAACTCTGATCCGTAGAATTTAATCTGATCATTATTGTTTAAGTTAAATGATCCTAAGAGTGGCGAGTGACTGATCATTCGACTGATTTTTTCTTCAAATATCCTAATGTCGATCGAGGCGCGCTGTCTGGCAAAGTGGCCGTTATAGCCCAGTTCATAGGCTTTGATTTTTTCTTGTTTGAGTTTGCCATTACTTTTTGAGCTGATAAAGAAGTCAGCAGCGCTGTTTCCGTTTACTGTGGGGCGCAAATCACGGACGTTATAACGCCAGTCCGCACGGTTTTCAAACATATCCGGTGAGCGTACAGCCTCGCTATAGACCGCACGCAATCCGTGAGCAGGAGAAAACATATAGTTCACAGCTAAGCGAGGTGAGAATGAGTCGCCATCACTACTGCTGTGTTCAAGCATGCCGCCGCCTTGCAGCAGCCAGTGGTCGGTTAAGTACCACTCGAACTGACTAAAGCCGCGCATAATATCTTTACGTTGCCGGCCATTTAAAAAGGTTTTTGAGCGAGCTTGATCATAGCGATAACTTAAACCACTGATCAGACGCAGGCTATCTGAGACGCTGTAGGTGTCTTGCAACTCTATGTCATAGCGTAGTTCACGGCTGTTTTCGTTAATCAGCCCGCAGGTATGAGGTAATGTTGCGCTTGTGAGTAAAGGCGCAAGTTGTAGCAGCAATTCTTTCTGGCGAGCGTTTGCATTCTGCATGGATGATGCAGGCTTGTAGATTAAATCCTTGCGTTGTTCTGCTGAGGAAATTTGCCAGAGTTCGTTCAGGTCTGGACTAAAGCTAATTTGCGCATCACAGGCACGCCATTCGCGTAAACGCTCCCACTGCTGCGCATTGGCCTGCAGTGAGATACTGTGATTTGAGTTAACTGTGGCTGTCCAGCGCAGACTGCCCGCGTAATCCTTGGCAGCTCCATCTGAGTTGCTGTCTTGCTCGCCCGGTTTTAGTTGAAGTTTCTTAGCAAAAACAGATGTGTAGTTATTATTAACCTGATTGCTGCCTTCTTTAAAAGCCAGTTGCCAGTCAAGTCCGTTGTTTTCATTGAGCCGGTGGTTGGCCCTTAAATTAAAGCGACTCAGGCGACGACTGTCTCTAAAGTTACTGCCATCACTGCGCTTATCAAAGCCATGATCAGCCAGCCCTGACAGTGATAAGCGCATATCGGTACGCTCACTGTGCCAGGCTTGGCGGGCATACCAATCACGAATACCATTTTGCCCTAGGTTGGTTTTGAGCAGGGTGCCGTGTACATCTTTAGCGGGGGTGGTAATGATATTAATCACCCCAAGCAGTGCATTGGCACCATAGCTGACCGTATTGGGGCCGCGAAAGACTTCAATACGCTGAATATCTTCCAAAGCAACCGGCAAGTCCGACCAATCCACTTGAGCAAATCCGGCACGATACACAGAGCGACCATCAATCAGCACTTGTAAGCGACGCGCCTGACCGGGGCTGGTGCCATGGTAGTTAACAGTGGTTAGGTTGCTACTATCGGGCACCACTAGCATGCCAGGTACAAGACGTAATAAGTCGGTGATATTACGCGCACCACTGGCGTTAATCAGTTGTTGGTCAATGGTGGTCATGCTGCCGGGCACAGCTGCAGGCGGCTGGTGTAGGTGTGTTGCAGTCAGTATTTCAGGTATGGTTTGATCGCTGATAAATAAGTCGTCAGCATAGCTATATCCAGCTGACGCCATGATTAAAAGCGATGTCAGCATAAAACTGGGTGATAAATGCGCTTGCTTTAGGTGCGTCTGCTGCAATGACTTGGCCCGTCGTATAAGAAATAAAAAACGATAGTTTAACTGAAAATGTTAAACACTGGTTATGCTTGAGCAGCACCGTATAATGATGCGATCGCCGATCTGAGGCAGAAGAGAGCAGTAGCATGACAGGACAACAACCAATCGCAGTATTAGGTGGCGGCAGTTTTGGTACTGCTGTGTCTAATTTATTGGCCAGCAATCAGCAATCAGTGCAGTTTTGGATGCGTGATGTGCAGCAGGCGCAGGCGATTAATGACAATAGACAAAATCCACGTTATTTAAAAGGTGTGCCGGTACTCGATGGGGTGATCGCGCTTACGGATCTAGGCGCTGTATTAGCTGCATGTGATTTGATTTTTGTAGCCTTACCTTCGGTTGCTTTACGCAGTGTACTTGCGCCTTATGCAGAATTGCTATCTGGTAAAATGCTGGTCAGTACTACTAAAGGTATTGAACCGCAGACTTTTATGTTAATGAGCCAGATTTTAGAAGATATTGCACCTTTAGCGCGTGTGGGTGTGTTATCAGGTCCCAATCTGGCCCGTGAAGTAGCAGCGCATGCGCTGACTGCCAGCGTCGTCGCTAGTGAAGATGAAGAGCTGTGCCGTGAGGTACAAAAGGTACTGCACGGACCTACATTCCGTGTGTATGCCAGTCGTGATCGCTTTGGCGTCGAGCTGGGTGGTGCGCTGAAAAATGTCTACGCCATTATTGCTGGTATGGCTGCTGCGATGGGCATGGGTGAAAATACAAAGAGTATGCTGATTACGCGAGCATTAGCAGAAATGACCCGTTTTGCGGTCAAGCTGGGTGCCAATCCTATGACATTTTTAGGCTTGGCCGGTGTTGGCGATTTAATTGTGACCTGCACTTCACCGAAAAGCCGTAACTATCAGGTTGGCTTTGCTTTAGGTGAAGGCTTGAGTTTAGAAGAAGCTGTTGAGCGTCTCGGTGAAGTGGCCGAAGGCGTTAATACTTTAAAAGTGCTTAAAGAAAAATCGCAAGAATTGGATGTGTATATGCCGTTGGTGGCGGGTCTGCATGCGATTTTATTTGAAGGCTGTACGCTAGAGCAGGTGATTGGTGGGCTGATGAGCGGTGAACCGAAAACCGATGTTGATTTTATTTCGATTGATGGCTTTTAAAAGAGAGTATAAAAATATGGCAAGACCAGATAAAACCATGCGCCGTGAGTCGCTCGTATTACGTATTTTGTGGATGTTAGTATTTTTAGCTGCTTGGTATATCGCTGTACCCTTGTTGGGTCTTGTGGTTGTGGCGCAGCTGTTATATCGCTTATTTATGGGCGCGCCGAGCGGACCCTTTATGAGTTTTGGTGACAGCCTAAGTCAGTATCTGGGGCAAATTGGTCGTTTTGCAGTGTTTAATACTGATGAAAAACCTTGGCCTGTGGCGGATTGGCCGACTGCACATGCTGCTAGCGGCGAGCCAGCCCATACTCCTAAAGAAAAAACACCCGAGACTGCCGCGACTGTTATTCCTACGGCAGCAGTTGCAGCGCATGAAACAGCCCCTGACACTGATTTAGCATCCGAAGCATCCGAAGCATCCGAAGCATCCGAAGCATCCGAAGCATCCGAAGCATCCGAAGTAGCAGAAGTAGCAGAAGTGGTAGAAGTGGTAGAAGTGGTAGAAGTGGTAGAAGTGGTAGAGGAGCAAGAGGATTTAGACGTTGAAAAAGTAGTGCAAAGCACCGCTGATGCAAACACCGCTGAGCCTAAGCTATGAAACTGTGGCTAGTACGTCATGGTGAAGCAGAACCGTACCAAGCACATGATGCTGAGCGTCAGTTGACCGATAAGGGTCGTCAGCAGGTGGTGCAGGCTGCAGAGTTTTTACGTGATATAGCCTTTGATCGTGTGTTGTGCAGCCCTTATATACGAGCACGACAAACGGCTGAACTGTTATGTGCAACATTGGAGTATCAAGGGCATATTGAGATTGTACCTTGGCTTACGCCTGAAGATGATGTGCGCGAAGTGACTCGTAAACTTGATGGTTATCCGGTTGAGAAGTTACTGATTATCGCGCATCAGCCATTACTGGGTGCATTAGCCAGTTGGCTCACCGATGCTGATCGCTTGCACAGTGTGCCGATGGATACAGCCAGCGTGGCTTGCCTAGAAGGTGAGTTTGTGGGTGCAGGCACCATGCAATTATGCTCTGTACGGCATGTACAGGGCTAAGCGATTTAATCTCCCCTCGATAATAAAACTTAAATTAAGGAGTTCCGAGTGACTGCTTCTGTTCAAGAAATACGAATTCAATTACCTCATATTGATTTAGCCGCACGGGTTTATGGGCCAGAAGATGGTCAGCCAGTCTTAGCGCTGCACGGTTGGCTGGATAACTCAATGACTTTTGAGTTGCTGGCGCCCAAGCTGCAAGGTTTGCGTATTGTCGCTATTGATCTAGCAGGTCACGGACATTCTGGACACCGTGAGCCCGGCGCCGGTTATCAGCTTTGGGACTATGCCTTAGATGCGTTGATGGCCACTCAACAGTTGGGTTGGGAAAAGTTCTCATTATTAGGTCATTCACTGGGCGGTATTATCAGTGTCTTACTCGCGGGCGCTGTGCCTGAACGTGTTGAGCGTGTGGCTTTGATTGATGGCTTAGTGCCGGAGACAGGGGAAGCCGATGAGTCGCCGCAAAAACTCGGTAAAGCATTGCTGGCGCATATTGATTTAGCAGCAAAAAAGAAAACCATCTACACAACAGTTGAACAAGCCGTACACGTTCGTATGCGTGGGCTGATGCCAGTCAGTCAATTGGCCAGTGAGTTATTAGCACAGCGTGGTTTAAGTCCTGTCGCTGGTGGTTATTGCTGGAGTACTGATTCACGCTTAACCTTGCCGTCTCCTTTACGTTTTACTCGTGCGCATGCGTTGGCTTTTTTACAGGCAGTGCAATGTCCGGCAACATTAGTCCTAGCAGAGCAGGGTGTGTTGTCTGAAGAGCGCGAGTTTGTAAAGTTTCTCAGCACTTTAGACCTAGATGTGCAACGCTTGCCCGGTGGACATCATTTGCATCTGGATGATGAGCAAGGCGCGCACGCCGTTGCTGAGTGCGTACAAAAGTTTTTTAGCACCACTTAACGATACAAGCGCTAGCGGTACGCCCCGCTGTGCAACATATTACAAACGCCTGTCCGTGCTGATGCCGGATAAGAGCTTCATAGAAACGGCGCAGACGATGTTGGTAAAGTAATTATGCATAGATTGATGTTGAAAACGGTGTTGGCCGTCCTCTTAACTGCAGCGGGCAGTGGTGTGTACGCAGATGATTTTGCGGATCAGTATTTACAGCTTGAAGCGCTACATGATGCCAAAGTTATTACGCAAAAGCAGCAGGACAGTCTAGAGAAAATCTACCCACAAGGCTCAGTGCGCCGCATCAGTGGCAATATGCGCTACAGCGGTGAAGTGCTGGTGCGTGGCTCAGTGGATATTTTGACTGTGCAGTTAGCACCCACACATGAAGCATTAGATGCTTTTGCTGCCAGTCGTGAGTTGCTGCAAAGTGAAAGCGCACAACTGCTGTATTGGTGTGTAGCACGTGAGTGTGGCCCCAGCAATTTATGGGCTAATCATGTGTTTAACAATGCACGCTTGTATGGTCCTGATGATGATCAAGCCTATGCGTTATTTCGTCTAGCGGATGCTGAATCATCAAGCTTGGTGGCGGTGTATGCGATTACCCGCGGTAATGGTCGTGGTTTTTTGCATGTTGAGCGTTTTCAGGCTGAACAGTTGTCGGATGATTTGCGCCCGACTGCGACCACGCTAGAACGTCAGTTAAGTGTGGATAATAAGTTGAATTTGCCGCATTTAACTGGTGAGCCTGATGCGGTTTGGACAAAGTTACTGGTGCGCGCGCTCAATCAAAATAGCACCATGCGCGTGAGTATGGCGGGTGAGCAAGCATCGGCTTGGCGTGATGCCATGGTCGAGCGGGGCTTGCATGGTTCGCGGATTGAGCTGGAAGCTGCATCTAATCATGCAGGGTTATTACTGCAACGTTTGCCTTAACTTTAGGAATTATTAATGGGTACACCCTATGTTCAGTAATGATCGCTTATTAGCACAAATCTTGTTGCTGGCTTTATTGGGTGCGTGCTTATGGGTGTTAACGCCTTTTATGACTGCGCTATTTTGGGCCGCAGTACTGGCATTTGCCAGTTGGCCGGTGATGCGCTATTTAACCCGTGTTCTTAAAGGCAATGCTTCGTTAGCTGCAGGCTTACTGACAGCGGGTTGGGTGTTAATTGTTGCAGGACCCTTGGTGTGGCTTGGATTTAATATTGCTGATCATATTCGTGCCGGCACCGAGCTGATTAAAAACTTACGTATCACCGGTTTACCTGAGGCACCTGAGTGGTTGGTGGATGTGCCGATGATCGGTGATCGCTTGGTTGAATTATGGCACGCCGTCGACCAACAAGGTGCGGCAGTACTGGCGGCGACTAAACCCTATATGGGGCAAACAGGCAACTGGTTATTGGCGCGCAGTGCCAGTATTGGTGCAGGTATTTTAGAGCTGGCTTTGAGTTTGCTCTTGGTGTTTTTCTTTTACCGCGATGGCCCACGTTTAGCGCATTTTGTTAAAAGTTTAGTGCAACGCTTAATTAAAGAGCGTGCTGATCATTATATTGAGTTGGTGGCTGGCACCGTACGCCGCGTGGTCAATGGCGTGATTGGTACGGCTGCGGCACAAGCTGCTATCGCCTTGTTTGGTTTTTTAGTTGCCGGTGTCCCCGGAGCATTACTGCTTGCAGCCTTGACCTTTATGCTGAGCTTGATTCCGATGGGTCCCCCTTTAGTTTGGGGGCCCGCTGTAGCATGGCTGTTCTTCCAAGGTGAGTACGGTATGGCGGCCTTCCTGCTGCTGTGGGGATTCTTAGTGATTAGCAGCGTTGATAACTTCCTTAAACCTTATTTGATTAGCCGTGGTGGGAACTTACCCTTGGTGGTGGTTCTAATGGGCGTGTTTGGCGGGTTATTTGCTTTTGGTTTTATGGGGCTGTTTTTAGGTCCAACCTTACTGGCGGTCGCTTATAGTTTAGTCAGTGATTGGATTGCCAGTAATCAGCCAAAAGAAGAAAATCAGCCTTAATTGAAGACTCAAAAGGATACAAAGTATGCGTTTATCTTGGATATCTGTGCCTTTAGCTGCGTTGCTATTAGCGGGCTGTGCGGCAAAAACCAATCATCGCAGCAGTTGCGCACAACAGTTGGATGCCGCTTGGAAAGAGCTGGATATTGCTAAAGTTGAAGGCTTTGCGGGCAGTGTCAGTTATTCAAAAGCTTTAACTTTAATCACAGGTGCTAAAACTCAACAGCAGTTTGAAGCCTATGAAGGTTGTACGCGTAAAGCACAAAAAGCACGTTTTTATATTAAAGAATCACGCGCTGGGCGTTAAGTTCACGTGGCTATTGTGAGTTATTACACTCCTTTCTAGTATTTGCTTTGCGTGCATGCTGAATGCTGGCTAGCATAGCGGCATACTAGAAACGGAGTTTTACCATGCGTACTCAGATAGAAGCCTGCATCCAAGCGGTCAATCAGGTGATCTTAGGCAAAGAGCATGCCGTGCAATTGGCGATGGCCTGTCTATTGGCTCGAGGTCATTTGCTGATTGAAGATTTACCCGGCATGGGTAAAACAACCTTAAGCCATGCTCTAGCGCAAGTGCTGGGCTTAAAGTATCAGCGTATTCAGTTTACCTCTGATGTATTACCCGGTGATATCTTGGGCACTTCGGTGTTTGATCGTGAAACGGGGCAGTTTATCTTTCATCCAGGTCCAGTCTTTACTGAATTGTTATTGGCCGATGAAATCAATCGCGCCACACCAAAAAGCCAAAGCGCATTGCTGGAAGCGATGGAAGAAGGGCAGGTGACTATTGAGGGCGCAACACGTCCCTTACCTGAACCGTTTTTTGTGATTGCCACGCAAAACCCTGTCAGCCAAGGCGGCACCTTTAGTTTGCCTGAATCCCAGCTGGATCGATTTTTGATGCGCCTGTCGTTGGGCTATCCCAGTACCCATGCTGAACGGCAGTTATTACTCGGTAGCAGTCGCCGACAATTACTCACTGAACTTAAACCTCTGATTGAGCGTGCCGACTTATTAAGTGTGCAGCAGCAGGTCAGTGCGGTGCGAGCCAGCGAAACTTTAGTCAATTATATCTTGCGCTTAGTTGAGGCCACGCGCACCCATGCGCAACTGGAGTTTGGTTTATCACCACGTGGTAGTTTAGCGCTCTTGGCTGCAGCGAAAGCTTGGGCATTTTTAGCTGGACGTGATTATGTGATTCCGGAAGATGTGCAAGTGGTGTTTTCTGCTGTGGCCAGCCATCGTCTGCGCGAGCAAAACAGTTCGCAAGGTTTAGTCAGTACCGCGCTGATACAACACTTATTAGACGAAGTCCCAGCTTTGTAATGCTGGCTCAGATTTTTAAGCCCCTAAAGCAACAGTTTGCACTCTGGGTAGCGCGCCGAGTGCCACCGGTGCGCAGCTTACAACTGCGTCAGCGGCATGTTTTTATTGTGCCGACAGTCACCGGAATGGCCTTTGCCTTGGCTTTATTACTGATGTTGCTGGTGGCAATTAACTATCAAAACAGCTTGGCCTATGGGTTGACCTTTTTGTTGGCCTCGCTGGGTTTACTCAGTATGTTTCATACCTGGCGTAACTTAGCTGGATTAACCATCAGCGCGGCCGGTACAGCACCGTGTTTTGCCGGTGACAATGGTGTGTATCGATTACGTTTACACAGTGCTAAACAGAGCTATCAAGCCATTGCCGTAGGTTGGCCGAAGCAGCCATTTAGGTTGGCGGATGTCGCGCCTGATGCTGAGCAGGTGCTTGAATTAGCGCTACTCGGGCAGAAACGCGGTTGGCAGCAGGCACCGCGTTTACGTATTGAAACACGCTTTCCATTGGGCTTGTTTGTCGCGTGGAGTCAGGTGGATTTAGATCAAGCTGTGTTGGTCTATCCCAAACCGTCCGCTGATGCTGTAGTGATCAGCGCAGGGCTAGGTGATCAGCATGAAAGTCAGCAGGCCAGTGAGATAGCTGGGGTGGATGATTTTCAAGGTTTGGCCGCGTGGCAGCTCGGTGACTCCTTACGCCGCATCCACTGGAAAGCCTGGTCTAAAGGCCAAGGTTTATTGATTAAACAGTTTAGCGAACAGCGTGGGCAGCAACAGGTGTTGGATTTTAATCAGTTAAATGGACCTGTTGAGCAGCGCTTATCGGTGCTATGCGCGCAGATACTCAAAGTCAGTCAGACAGAGCAGCCTTACAGCCTTATATTACCAGGACAGCAGCTTGGCCCCGAGAGCAGCGCTGAACACCGTCAGCGATGTTTGCGTGCCTTAGCCTTGTATGGAATGCGCCCAGCATGAGAACTGTTCAACCGGCAGGCGAGGGTATTCCACGCACCAGTTTGATGTGGCTGCTGATTGCGCAAGCCTTGGTGATTATTCCGCACTTAGTGCATGTGCCACTGTGGTTGGTGGGCTTGTGGTTGGGCTGCGCGGTCTGGCGCATTCAAGTGTTTCGTATGCGTGTACCATTCCCTAATAGCTGGGCAAAAGCGGCGTTGCTGCTGGGCAGTGGTTTTCTTATATATTTAAACCGTGGCAGTTTGATAGGTTTAGAAGCGGGTGTGGCGCTGCTGATTACCGCGTTTATTCTGAAACTGCTGGAAGTCCGCACACGCCGCGATGCCTTGGTATTGATATTTCTAGGTCTGTTTAGCGTTGTGACCAGCTACTTATTTACTGACAGTTTGCTGGCTGCGCTTTACAGTATTTTACCGGTGTTGGCGTTGTTGTCTGCATTACTCGGATTGCATCAAAGCAGCTTAGCTGTGCAGCCGTTGGCCACATTAAAGTTAGCCAGCAGCCTGTTGCTGCAAGCAGTGCCCTTGATGGTGCTGCTGTTTGTATTGTTTCCACGTTTGGAGCCCTTGTGGAGTTTGCCGCAGCCGTCGGATAAAGGCATCACTGGTTTATCCAGCAGTATGTCGCCGGGCGATCTAGCTGAGCTTGGACAGTCATCCGCATTAGCCTTTCGTGCGCGTTTTGAAGGTGAGATTCCAGCACAGTCGACTTTATATTGGCGTGCCTTAACCTTGCCGCACTTTGATGGTCGCAGTTGGTCTATCCGTCAGACTCGTGGCGCTGCTGAGCCGGAGTGGCAAGCACTTGGCGAACCGTTGAATTACAGCGTGATTATGCAGCCCAGTACGCAACCATGGCTGTTTAGCTTAGATGTGGGCAGTAGCTCGCAGGCAGATATCCGCTTAATGCATGACTTTCGCTTGCAGCGCAGCACACCTGTGACTCGTGCTTATCAATACCAAGCTCAATCATGGCCGCAGGCTGTACGCCAGCCCAGCTTGGGCGTGGAACAGCAGCGTGAGTTTTTACAATTGCCACGCTTGGGTAATCCACAAACCCGTGATTGGGCACAAGCATTACGCGATGAATATGCGGATGACGAAGCTTTAGTGACTGCTGTGCTACGTTACTTTAACCAGGAACCCTATCACTACACACTTAAGCCACCGCAGTTGGGCAATGACAGTGTCGACGAGTTTCTGTTTAGCAGTCGGCGCGGTTTTTGCGCGCATTATGCTGGCGCAATGGTCTTTACTTTACGCGCCGCAGGTATTCCTGCGCGAGTAGTGGCCGGTTACCAAGGTGGTGAAACGAATCCGGCCGGGCAGTTTGTGCAGGTGCGCCAATTTGATGCGCACGCTTGGGTTGAGTATTGGCAGCCGGAGCAGGGTTGGAAAAGTGTCGACCCAACCTTTCAAGTGGCTCCAGAGCGTATCGAGCGCGGCTTACAAGAAGCACTGCAAGATGAAGCAGATGTCTTTCAAGGGGATGTGTTTTCGCCTTTGCGCTATCAGCATATTGCTTGGGTCAATCAGCTGCGTATGGGCTGGGAGCATCTAAATTACAGTTGGCAGGCGAATATTTTAGGCTATCAACGCGAGCGTCAGCAGGCTTGGCTTAAACAATGGTTTGGCGAACTGGATTGGCAAACTATAGGTTTGCTATTGGTATTGAGCGCCGCATTGATCATTGCTGTGCTGGTGTTATGGATGTTTAAACCCTGGCAGCGTCAGCGTGATCCTGTGCAACGCATCCTCAATGATTTTCAGCACGTGTTACTGCGTCGAGGTTTTCAGCGTGAGACTGGCGAGGGCTTGCGCAGCTTTGGCCAGCGTATTGCTACGCAGTTACCCGCAGAGCAGCAGCACGCGTTAAATAGCTTTATCGAACTTTATGAGCAGCAGCACTATGCTGAGCAAGCACTTGATTTAGTGGCCTTGCGCCAAGCGTTGGCGCAGGTGAAAAAGTAGCAGCGTTGCCATTGAAAGCATAAGTTCGAGTCAACGACCGGCAATGTGTGGCCTTTTCATATAATATGCCGCCGCATACTAATTCGATTTTGGAGGCCTTGCGTGCCTATTACTGTATGGGGGTTAGCGATTGCTCAAGCATTGCTGACCACAGGAAATATTTTACTGGTTGCGGTGTCGGCTTTAATTGGTAAACAATTAGCCAGCCATCCCGCGTTAATCACCTTGCCGGTTGCTTTGCAATTTATGGGGATGATTTTGGCAACCTTACCTGCGGCCCATTTGATGCAGAAAATGGGACGTAAAGTTGGTTTTATTATCGGTAACTGCATTGGTTTGTCTGGGACTTGGGTCGCTTTACAGGGGCTAGAAGCCAATAGCTTAACGCATTTCGCTACTGGTACTTTTCTAATTGGTATGGCCATTGGTACGGCACAGCAGTACCGCTTTGCTGCTTTAGATGTGTGCTCAGTGGAACAGCGTCCGCGTGCCATTAGTATGGTGATGGCCGGTGGTATCTTGGCAGCGGTTTTGGGGCCTAACTTAGCCATCTGGTCGCGTCAGTGGTTTGATGGCAATCCTTTTGTTGGAGCTTTTTACGGTTTATTTTTGATCTATATCTTGGCCTTGATATTGATTGCTAGCTTACCTTTAGCTGTACCAGTAAAAAACGCCGCCAAGCAAGCTACGCGCAGCTATCGAGAACTGTTTAAACAACCTTTATTGGTCGCAGCGATTGCTTCAGGTGCGGTGGGCTATGCGGTTATGGTGTTATTAATGACCGCCACTCCGATAGCGATGCAGGGTGATGAGTTTCCCTTTAAAAATATTGCTTGGGTGATTCAATGGCACGTGCTGGGTATGTATGCGCCGTCATTTTTCACCGGTGGTTTGATTCGTCGCTTTAGCTCGCGCACAGTGATTTTATGGGGGTGCATGATTCTTGCGCTCTGCGTATTGGTCAATATCTTAGGGAATAGCTTCTGGCATTATTTAGCGGGTTTATTACTCTTAGGGGTAGGCTGGAACTTCACCTTTATTGGTGCCACGCATTTACTCACCTTTACTTATGAGCCAGCCGAGCAGGGTAAAGTGCAGGGTATCAACGAGTTTATGGTGTTTACCGCGGCTGCTTTGGGCAGTTTATTGGCGGGTGTTGGCGTTGATAAACTGGGTTGGGTCTGGCTTAACTTGGCCTCGCTGCCGCCAGTGATTATTGTTGCTTGGGGTATTGTGCGCTTGGCTGATGAGCGTGCGCGCGTTCGCGAGAAAAAGTAATATCATCACGAGCCGTCTTGCAGTCACTCTGCTGCAAGACGGCTCTTTTTTAGATGCTATTTTAAACCATCATACAGTGTGATGGTGTTGCATATTATCTAACTTGGCAGCACCAGCCAAGTGATTAAAGGTGCGGCTCAAAGGCCGCAGCAGACAGCGCTTGAAAGTCTTTAGTACTGCCAACAAACCCACGCATATGACACATTTATAGTCAAAAAAGACAGTCGCCAGCACAAGGCGGTATAGTGATGCAATTTATACATCTGCATGTGCAGGACTAAAACTGCGCCTGCAAAATCATCAATAGAATGCACTTTACATAACTTGAAAGGCCTATTTTCTGGTCAAGTGGTGTAACACGGCTCAATTTTCACTTTGAGTACTATTTTAGGGAACTATGTTATGGCGATTAAGAAAACCGAACTTTACTCATCACTCTGGTCTAGCTGTGACGAGCTGCGCGGTGGGATGGATGCCAGCCAATATAAAGACTACGTACTGACTTTATTATTTTTAAAGTACGTCTCTGATAAAGCCAAGGCCAACCCTTACGCCATGATTGATGTGCCGCAAGGTGCCAGCTTCGATGACATGGTCAAGCTCAAGGGCACGAAAGATATCGGCCAAGACATTAACAAAGTCATCAATACCATTGCCGAGGCGAACGATCTGCAAGGTGTGATCAACATTGCTGACTTTAATGATGAAGACAAGCTTGGCAAAGGCAAAGAAATGGTTGATCGGCTATCTAAGCTGATCGGTACTTTTGAACGTCTTGATATGGCATCTAACCGTGCCGGTGATGATGATCTACTTGGCGATGCTTACGAATATCTGATGCGCCATTTCGCCACCGAATCAGGTAAGTCCAAAGGCCAGTTTTATACGCCATCAGAAGTATCGCGTATTCTCGCCAAAGTGATAGGTATCACCGCCGATACGCCACAAGATGCCACAGTGTATGACCCCACCTGCGGATCAGGTTCACTGTTGCTCAAAGCCAGTGATGAAGCGCCGCGTGGCCTATCGATTTATGGCCAAGAGATGGATAACGCCACCAGCGCCTTGGCGCGAATGAATATGATTCTGCACGACAACGCTACGGCAAAAATCGTGCAGGGTAATACCCTCAGCAGTCCTGAGTGGAAAAACGCAGACGGCCAACTGAAGACCTTTGACTTCTCCGTCGCGAACCCACCGTTTTCCAATAAAAACTGGACCAGTGGCCTTAATCCTAATGAAGATGAATTTGGCCGTTTTGTCTGGGGCATCCCGCCAGAGAAAAACGGCGACTACACCTTTTTACTGCATATTCTTAAAAGTCTAAAAAGCACAGGGAAGGGCGCAGTGATTCTGCCACATGGCGTACTATTCCGTGGTGGTGCCGAAGGGCGTATTCGTGAAAATCTAATCAAGCAAGGCTATATCAAAGGCATTATTGGTTTACCGGCCAACCTGTTTTACGGCACTGGTATTCCTGCTTGCGTGATTGTCTTGGATAAAGAAAATGCCAACTCACGCACCGGCATTTTTATGATTGATGCCAGCAAAGGATTTATTAAAGACGGGAATAAAAACCGTTTGCGCAGCCAAGATGTTCATAAAGTGGTCGATGCCTTTGCCAACTATTTAGAAATGCCACGCTACAGCCGCATGGTGCCGCTGGCTGAGATTTCTGGCAATGATTACAACCTGAATATCCCGCGCTATATCGACAGTAGTACGCCAGAAGATTTACATGATTTAGCTGGGCACTTGCAGGGCGGTATTCCGAATCAAGACGTGGATGGTTTACAGCAGTTCTGGCAGGTATTGCCTAACTTGCGTAGCAGTTTATTCACGCCATTGCGCGCGGGTTACAGCCAAATCAATGTATCCGCCAGCGAGATTAAAAACCATATTTTGCAGCATCCAGAGTTCACTGCTTTTGCCAGCCTAACTTTGCAGCCCTTTACTGCCTGGGCAGAGCAAGCGAACTTAGTGGCGATTAGCATTGATGATAAGCCTAAAGAACTTATCCAGCGTATTAGCGAAGACCTGTTAGAGCGCTATGCAGGTATCCCGCTGCTAGATAAATACGATATGTACCAGATTCTGATGAATTATTGGGCTGAAACCATGCAGGACGATGTCTATGTGCTGGTGCAAGATGGCTGGACAGCAGGTAAGAAATTGCGCGAGCTGGTGGCTAAAAAAGGCGAAAAGCTCAATGAAAGCCCAGACCTCATTGTTAAGCGGGTGAAATACAAAGCTGAACTCATTCCGCCTGTGTTAATTGTGCAACGCTATTTTGCTGAGCAGCAAGCCAAGCTTGATCAACTGCAAAGCACCTTAGATGACATCGTACAGCAGCAAGAAAGCCTGATTGAAGAGCACACCGGTGAAGATGGTTTACTCAGTGAAGCTTTAAGTGATAGCGATAAAGTGACTAAAACTACAGTTAACGCACGTTTAAAACTAGCGACTGATGCCGATGAGCGTGAAGTGCTAGAGCAAGCTAAGCAGCTGTTTGATCTGGAAACCCAAGCCAAATCCAATATTAAAACTGCTCAAGAAAAGCTTGATATCGCTGTGCTTGAGCAATACGGCAAACTCAGCGATACCGATGTAAAGCATCTGGTGGTGCAAGACAAATGGCTCGCCACCTTACAAGCGCAGATCGAAGCAGAAATTGAACGCATTACTCAGCAACTGGCCAGTCGTCTGCAAGAACTCAAGCAACGCTACACTGAGCCACTGCCAGAAATCACTCAGAACGTTGAGCAACTCAGCAGTAAAGTCGCTGAACACCTGAAAGCTATGGGCTTAACGCTATGAGTACACCGCTAGAGACTCAACTCGCTGAGCTGGTCGAGCCCATCGCGCAGATTATCGAGCAAGCCCGTGGTCAAGTGCGTCAAGCCGTCAACAGCGCCATGGTGCACAGCTACTGGCATATCGGCCAGATGATTGTTGAACACGAGCAGCAAGGTGCCAGTCGTGCGCAGTACGGTAAGCAGCAACTACAGCACTTATCCAAGCAGCTAAGCGAGCGTTTGGGTAAAGGCTTTGATGTCACCAATTTGCGTAATATGCGCGCCTTTTATCAGGCGTTTCCAATGTGGGAGACAGTGTCTCTCGAATTGAGTTGGTCGCATTACAACGCCTTATCGCGCATTGAAAATGATTCGGCACGCCAGTGGTATCAGCACGAAGCACTGACGCAAGCTTGGAGCGTGCGCGCTTTAGAGCGCCAAATCAGCAAATTGTATTACGAGCGCTTGTTAGCCAGCCAAGACAAAGCCTTAGTCGAAGCCGAAGCCCAGCAACACACCCAGCCCTTAGTCGAGTCGCTGCGAGACTATCTGCGCGACCCTTACATTTTAGATTTTCTCAATCTGCAAGATAAAACCTACCAAGAGAGCGAGTTAGAACAGGCGATTATTAGCAATATCCAGCAGTTTCTTTTAGAGCTGGGCAAGGGCTTTGCCTTTGTCGAACGCCAGCAGCGTATTCGTTTTGCTGATGAAGACTTTTACCTTGATTTGGTTTTTTACAACTTCAAACTCAAATGCTTTTTGCTGGTGGATTTAAAACTCGGCAAACTCAAGCACCAAGATGTTGGCCAAATGGACACCTACGTGCGCCTCTATGATGAGCAGCACAAAGGCGCAGACGATAACCCAACCATCGGCTTGGTGCTGTGCAGCGAGAAAAGCGAAGCGGTGGTTAAGTACTCGGTGCTGTCTGAACAAAAGCAGTTGTTTACTGCCAAGTACCTGCCGTATTTACCCAGCGAAGCGCAGCTCAAACAGCAACTCGAATACGAACGCGCCAACGCCATCGCCCAACTGACCAGTAAGGAGCAGCATGATGAATAAGGATGT
>DASRNZ010000183.1:0-16615 GCA_035647155.1 Thiopseudomonas sp. | reverse complement strand
ATGCCCCTTGAAGTATATGAAGTGTGTGACTTTATTGTGCGCTTAGGGCCTAACACAACACCGGTGGCAGTGGATGCAAAAAACTGGCAAAGCGATGGCAGCATTGATAATCACGCGGTAAAAGCGGACAAATTGAAGCAGGTAAGGATTGAAAATATAGCCTATATCAATCTTTTTGCTTCTGAGCAGAGTCAGTGCCGTTATTTAACCCATGGCTTCACAGTTAGCCAGGATTCTTTTAGTCCCGTTATTGAAATCCCCGGTGTGGTTAATTCAAGCACAGGTGCAACTTTATTAAAAAACCTACAGTTTTTAGTGCAATGGCTAGGAGAGCTGCAATGAGAACCGTACAAACCAGTTTTATTGAACCAGTAACGCTAAACCGAACTGCGTTGGCAAAACGATTTAAAGTAGCTTGCGTGTCTTATAAGGGCTGGACGAAAGAAGAGAGGGACGCCAGGTTTAGCACGCTGCCTTCGTTGATATACCGCACCCTTAAACCACTCGCTTTGCTTCAAGATAGAAAAGAAAGTTGTTACTGGGTTTTGCTAAAAAATGACAATACTTTAGCGCTAGATTCCGATGCGCTTAGCTACCGCGAAGCCTGCTTTACTGAAACCTATCAATGGATATTACAAGCTCTTTTAGTCAGAGCCGTTCCTCGTTTGTTGTCTTCTAAGCAAGATACAAAGCGGTTTGAGGCGGATGGTATTTTTTATATTACTAAGCAAAAAGCATTTAAACCCTGGGGGAACGAGCTCGTCACCGCCACTGTAGAGCCTAGAAAAAACCAAGCGCTGGATAAATGGCGGTTAAACCTAGGGACAGTTACCTTCACGCCCCTCAAAGCCCACGAAAATAAACAGGGTGAATTAAGCCATCGGGTCGCAAAACTACCCCGCTATGATGCTGACCAGTTTGGTCAAGAGGTCGCGCGCAGCCAGCAAGGGCAGTATATAAAAAGGGCTCGGTCAAAATTTAAAAATCGAGTGCCGGCTATTAACCTCGGTGAGCCTTTTTCTTTAGAAGCTTATTACCGAAGTCGACTGGGCACGCTTTCGTTGTTTTTAGATGATCTTCAACGTGCTTATGGTGAAGACTTTCAAATTACGCTTGAAGACATTGATTTTGACGAGCATAAACATATTCGTCAGACGGAGGTTGCTAATAGCTACTCCGAGATGCACGACTTGGTAAAGCAGTTTCCTGTGTTCGTAGTGAATCATAGTCATGATCCTGAGGCCGCTGAGCGGATGCGAGCACAGCTACTCAGCTTGGGAATAGAGTCGATAGTTGCAGCAGATATAAATCTAGATGGGCTTAATATTCATCTTGTGAACGATAAGGAGAGCTATAAAGAAGACGAAGCTGATCCCTACAAAGTCGCACGAACAGAGTACCCGCAGGCAATCATTCAATCTTGCTACCCAGAGCGTTTGCATGAGAAAGGCAAAGTTAAGCACACTGTTGCAGTGTTGGTTAAAGAACTGTTGATCAAGCTAGAGGTCCAGCAGCGTAAGCTCATGTTTGATTATCCGGAGTTACCAGAAGAACCTTGGTTTATTATTCAGGAATGCACAGAAGAATACTCGGATGACAAAAAAGAAAAGTGGCACACTTTTTACTGCAAAGTTCGTGAGCAGCAACTTGAGTTCGGTATCGTGCCAGAGCAGGTTTTAGAGAGTATAGAGCTTAGCTTGAGCTCTGAGCAGCGTAAACGTGTTTTTACTGGTAGAGATAGACCCAGCCTAATGTTTTGGCCAGAGACAGAACACTTTTTGATACTCGATGATACAGAAGCTGTTTGTTTGCCTAATGAAGCTGAGCTGCATGCCTTGGTTAAAGAGGTCGATCAAACGGTAGCCACAGGTGTACCCGCGGAATTGATTGCTAACTACTGTAAATCGTTTCCAAGTAGCTCTGTTATTCAACACTTATCCGAGATCAACTTAAACGGTTCACAAAACATAGCAGTGAGTGATTTAAAAGGGATTAGCTACAAGGGAACGGCTAACCAGCACTTTTATGATTATTTGGCTGAGCATGGCTATCGGGTGAAGTCCTCTCTGCAAAGTAAAGATGATGGGCTTTTATCAGTTACTTCGGGTGTTTTAATTAACAGAGCGAAGGCTTTATATGCAGCAGGCAGTATAGGTGGTGCGCAGCGCAAGCAAGAAAATTTTAATCATATTTATCATGTTGAAACTGATCTTGAGCAGGTGCCCGAGTGGTTTTGGGACTCGCTGGATGTATGGCATGTGCGTCACCGCGGTGCCACTGTGTACCCTTATATCTTTAAACACTTGAGGGAGTATGGGGAGCTGCAGGTGCTGCAGAATCCTTGATTGGCGCAGACCGACCCACCCATGCCCTATGTGTCAGCCTAGTTGTCGCCTGAAGATTTCAGAGGACAATTACCGCCCGTTATTCACCAGAGCGCAAAAGAGATCGCTCAAATGAGGTTGACATGTTTTACCATGCTCCTGTGGAACTTAACCTTAGCCAAGTTTGCGAGTCTAAAAACTCTTGTCTAACAGCTGCAGCTTGTAAAACCCTATCTGCCAGGGTAATCCCCCCATTTATAACAGAGCTCAAAAGTAGATATCAGGCCACTATGGCCAACTTTTGTTTGGGGGTAATGCCGTCAAGCCCCATATTAGGGCGTTCGTTACTGTAGTGCCAGAGCCATTGAGTCGCATAATTTTGAACTGCGGCAATGCTCTCAAATAAATACTGGGCGAGCCAGTCATAACGCACAGTACGGTTGTAGCGTTCGATATAAGCATTCTGTTGCGGGTTACCAGGCTGAATCAAGTCCAGTTTGATTTCATGTTTAGCGGCCCAAGCACCAAGTTTTCCGCTGATATATTCTGGTTCATTGTCACAGCGAATTGAGCATGGTTTGCCGCGCTATCCAATAATTTGATTTAGTGTTCGTATCACTCGCTCTGCCGGCAATGAGAGATCAACTTCAATGCCCAGTCCTTCACGATTAAAATCATCGATGACATTCAAAAGCCGGTAACTGCGCTCGTCACTCAACTGATCATGCATAAAGTCCATTGACCAGCAGACATTAATAGTTTCAGGAACGGCCAAGGCTGCGGTTTTTCACGCACTAAGCGTTTTCTAGGCTTGATACGTAGGTTCAGCTCAAGCTCTCGATAGATGCGGTAAACGCGCTTGTGGTTCCAGCGAAAGCCTTTCACGTTACGCAAGTACGAAAAGCACAAACCAAAAACCCAGTTTCCATGGTTATGAGTCAAACGAACCAGCCAGTCAGCAGTTTCAGCGTTTTTACGGCTGAGTTTGGCCTGATAGCGATAGCAGGTTTCACTGATACTAAAAATCAGACACGCCAAGCGAATGCTGACTGTTCTTTCACTCACTGCTCGCAGCGCCATTTCGCGACGTCGAGACGACTTTGCTACTTTTTTCGATGGCCTCTTTGAGAATATCGGCTTTTAAGCGCTCTTCAGCGTACATCTTCTTGAGTCGACGGTTTTATTCTTCAAGCTCTTTTAAGCGCGTCATCATGGACGCATCCATGCCACCGAACTTGGTGCGCCACTTATAAAAAGTTGCGCTACTCATGCCGTGCTCACGGCACAGTTCAGGAACTGGTACGCCATTTTCGGCTTGTTTTAAAACTGAGAGGATTTGGCTGTCGGTAAATCGTGATTTCTTCATGCAGAATCTCCTTACATATAGCTTATGGAAAATTCTACTTAAGAACACTGCTATTTTTCGGGGGGATTACCGTATGACCAGAGTCCGTAAAAAATCAACGCGAGTAAAATTGCGATGCCTAGTCCGCTAGTTGAATTTCTTTTTGTAAGCTCATTTAGAGTCGTTGCCTTTTTCAGGATGTGTCCATTCACTTAACAAAGGTTTGGTAACCTAAGTTTAAGTCTATAGCTTAAAGTCAATCAATGAACTGTACAGACTTTAGTGTTGATTAGGAGCTCACTGATTAAGTGCTAGGCGTTCGACTTCGTGAAGATCGAGGCGGTTGATGGCATCCTGTATGCTATTTAAATATTCAATACAGCTGGGGTATTGACTGGCCATGCTGCTGTACCAGCTCTCCATTTCAGTCAGTGCTCCATTGCGTGCCATCTGGACTAACTCCTGACGGCGGTCTAAGGGCGGCATTATCATAGTGTCATTTCGGTTAGTGCTGTTGATGGCCAAATCTTGCGTCTTAGCCGGTAGATCCAAGCCGTGGGATATAGGTAAGTCAATTGCGTCTAACACTGGCAACGCCTGCGGTGCCTGCCAGCTGACCAGCTGTTCATCGGCCAGCACATTAAATTCAAAACTGAATGTAGCCCCTTGGTTAGGGAAGCTGTCTAAACTGAGTTGACTGCCCATGCTCTGCAAAATACTTTGGGCGATATACAAACCCAGCCCTAAACCTAGATTCACATCACTTTCCCCAGTTTCTAGCTGGCCAAACTCTTGGAAAATCTTCGCCTGCTGTTCAGAATCTATTCCGATGCCTGAGTCGCTGATACTAAAACGTAACCGCCACTGTGAATCCAGCTGTGTAGCGCTAAGCTCTAGGCTGATCTCACCATTGCGAGTGAACTTTGCCGCATTGGATAATAGGTTGAGCAGCACCTGTCGCAAGCGACGACCATCCAGATAGACAGTCTTAGGAATCTGCTGGGTGACTTTGATATGAAAACTGTTATTTTGCTGCCTGCTTAAGGCGGTGGCGTGTTGTGCAATTTCACCCAGATAATCGACCAGCTCCGTTGCTTTGGGTGATAATGATAAGGGCTTTAGTTCGGCTGAGGCATAACCCAGAATATCCTCAATCAACGCCAGCTGGTAATCCACGCTGCGGGTAATGGCGTTGAGCTTGAGTTTTTGTTGTTCGGTGGCATTGTCTTCCATTAACTTGGTGTAACCAGCAATGGTGGCCAAGGGGGCGCGTAAGTCATGGCTGATATACCCCACAATTTGTGTTTGCTGGCGGTTTTTTTCATCGGCGTATTGCAGGGCTTCGTTGAGTGCTTTGGTTTGCCGCGCGACTTCTTCGGTAAGCCGTATGTTTTCCTCGCGCTGCAAACGAGAAATTTTCTCCAGTGCTTTTCTACGCTGTAGCCCCACATGAGCTATCCAGCCGGCAAATAAGGCTAAATTAATCAGAAATCCACTGAGTGCCAGTATTGGGTTCATACGTAACGAACCCATGGATAGATTGCCAATTGAGTCCGGTAGCAATCCGCTGCTTTCCAAAGCAATTAAGCTGGCGCGGGCAAGGGAAAAGGCTGCAATAGCTAAAATCAGGCCACGGGTAGGTGCGTTTTGCCGGAGGAATAATACAGCAGTGGCCAGCAACGTCAGGCTAAATAAAGGGCGGTGTAAATCTGCGAGCCAATACACCTGATACACATCACCAAACGCAGAGATCAGCGCCAGTCCTGCATAGTATACAATCCAGCCAATCCATAATTTATGCAGGCTTATTCGGACTTTTTCACTGCGCGCAATCTCTAAAACAAACACTACAAAGAGCATTAAAGTGAGATTGCTCAATACCAACGGGCTGCGGTGGCTCAGTTCGATAAGGTTAGTTATAAAATCCAGCTTTTCATAACCACGCCTGACGCCCTCTACCAGCAGGGTAAGCAATGACAGTAGGCCCAATACTAAAAAAACGCGGCTGCGCGCAAAAATGGCTAGCAGAAGCGAGGTCCAACCCAGTGCTAGCAGGCCACCAAACAGCAAGCCATCCCAAATTGCATTACGCGCCACATACTCATTAAACAGCGCTTCAGAATACAAATAAGGCGCGAGCTTATTGGGCGCAACCCCGGTGGTGCGGATCAATAGGGTTTTGCTTTGCCCAGGCGCTAAGCTCACACCGGCCCAGTGCAGGCGCTCGCTGGTGGGCTCGCTTGTGGCCGTACCGTCTAAAGTGTGGGCGAAAGGTATCCATTGCCCATCGCGCTGAGTATAAAAATTAACTGAGTGGAAATAGGAACCCGGATTTAAGATCAAGCGCAACGAATAGTGAGTTTCGCTGCTGTTGGTCAGGGTGGTTTTGCTCCACCAAGCAGCTGGGGTTAATTGCGCTGGATTGTCGAGTTGGTTGATAGAGACAAAACCGTCAGTGCCATCTTGGAGCGCAGCGATTTGCTGTACATCCATACGCTGCGAGTCATCTTTAAAGAACAGTGTCTGCTGGTACAGCTGCTGTTTCCATTGATTGGCTTGACCCACATCGACACTGGCTGCGGTCACGGAAGTCATTGCAAAACACAGATACAGCAACAACCCCCACAGTGTCGTGCGCACTACCATAGAAGTTTGGCTCCGACAAATAAGGAGCGCTCTAAGCCTGGATTAAATGCCGCCTGTGTAGTGTTTGCTTGGGCTTTAGCCTGGGCGATAAACTCAGTGGAGGCGGCATAGCGTTTATCCGCTAAGTTGCGAGCATTTAAAAACACAGTGAAGCGGCAGGAAGGGTGCGTGTAACCTAACGTGAAGTTAGCAATGCCATAGCCTGCTGCCTTTAGCGTGTTGGCCTGATCAGCATAGACGGAGGAAGCAAACTCCACATCAGGGCCCGCATACACACCGGACGTGTGCTGATAGATGGCGTGTACACTGCCGAAATGCTGAGGAATCACCGGTAGACGATTATTGTTAAACGTAGCGTCGTTTTTATGCTGGAAATGGTTCAGGGTATAGCTCAGTCCCCAATCAACTGTGCCGTTAAGCTTTTCTGCAGGTAACTCACCATACAGCTGCAACTCCAATCCTGCGTGCACGGTTCTGGGAATATTACCGCCTATATAGCGGCTAGAGTCTTTTGGGTCGAGGATTTTAAGTAATTCATTTTTAACTCGGCTATAAAACACCGCCGCATCCCAGTGTATCTGTTCGCCGCCACGGGCACCGATCTCCCAAGTGGTGGCTTTTTGCGCTGTAGTGGTGCTGTGAGCGTTATAAAACTCGATTAACGAAGGCGGCTCATAGCTGCGGCTGAGATTGGTATATAGCTGGCTGTGCTCATTCACTTGCCACAATAAGCCCAGCTTAGGGCTCCAGCCGTTGTAGCGTTTATTGTGGTCCACGTCTTTGAAGTATGGGGCTGGTAGATACTGATTATTCAAAACAGTGATTTGGCGCTTGCGCTGAGCGGTCACAGCTTGAGCAGCGGTAACCAACGCTAACCTTGGCGTCAGTGCATAGCTGTTCTCTAAGTACAACTGGGTGGTTTCTGCGGAGGCTTTAATGTCTTCATACTGTTGGCGCGTGGGGTTAACAACAGTGCCCTTTGGTAGTGTGAATGGCCCATAAGTTTGGCTATTACTGCTGCCCTGCGCATGGCTGAAACCCCAGGTAAAGTGATTGTCACGACCGCCCAAGGTCCGCTTGATTTCGCCGCGAACCGATACGCCATGATCCCGCGCGCGATATTCAATGGGCACCAGCGTACCCAACAAGTCAAAACTGGTATCCATATGGTAAGCGCCTAAGGTAATAAGATCGTTATCTCCGTAGTTAATACTGTGCTGATACGCCAAACGCAGGTGTGGATTGGTCTTAATGCGGTGATTAGGCCAATCAGGTGCAGGTTTATTCAAGCTTGCATTGCCATGCAGCTGAGCGCGGGTCAGTGGGCTGGTGATTTGCTGCTGCATCTCTGCGTAGTTCACATGCAGTCGGCCGTTGGAGCGCTCACCGAGCATAAAACCTAAATTACCGTAAAAGCGCGATGTTTTTTGCTCGGACTGAGGCGCTGAACCATCGGTTTGATAACGGCTTAGCGAAGCAAAGGCATCCATACCATTGTCAAATACCTGTCCAATCCGTGTTTGCACCCGCAGATAATCATTAGAACCGCCTTCAAGCTGGGTTTCTAAACCCGAATGAGAATAGCCAGTGGGCGAAACAATATTGATCGCTCCACCCAAGGTGGCCGCGCCGTAACGCAAAGCATTGGCACCGCGATAGATTTCCATATAGCGTGCATTAAAAGGATCGGCATAGGCGGGATCTAGAGTGCCATCGCTTTGATTCAGCGGCAGGCCATCACGCAACAAGACAACACCACGTACTCCTAAGGGCGATGCTAAACCAGAGCCACGAATAGACAGTTTAGGCGAATGCTGGCCAGCTGCGGAGCGGGCATAAACACCGGGTTGGCGTGCAAGCACATCACTTAACCCCAGCACCGCACGACGATCGTAATCGGACTCGCTCACCAAGCTGACATTACCTGGCCAGCGCTGCAGCCTGTGCTGTGCAGATTCAGCGGAGGGTGATAAGGCGTCCGAAGTGGGGGCAGCAAAGACAGTCACTGTATCTAATTCAGTGATAGGGTCGTTGCGAATATCGGCAAAAGAAGGCCCGCCCAGTGCCAATATCGATAGACTAACCCACACCAGCAGAGGGCTGCTATAGTGGTGCTTACAGGCAGGAGAGCAAATAAACGCGTGCAGTTTAAAAGCGTGGCTATTAATGAGTCTAATAAAGGTTGATGCAATCATTTTTAGTATAAACGCTAATGTTTTTTATTGGATTTATGTGTAGAACCTAGCGGACCCGCGTTTTTGTTGCGCATGCCTTGTGTGTAAAATATGCTGATGTTTGACCAGTAAAAAATGGAATTTTGTAACGTATCTTATGTATAACGCTCATAACCAGCCACACCGACAGCAACCGAGTTTATTACTGGTGGATGACAAGCCAGAACAACTGCGTTTGCTGGTGGAAGCATTGCGTGCCCACGCTTATAAAATTAGTGTGGCGTTTGATGGCTTTCAGGGCTATGACCGAGCTGTTTCTATAGTACCAGATTTGATTATTTTGGATGTACATATGCCGCGCATGGACGGTTTTGCTCTATGTCGCCGCTTAAAGGCCAATCCTGCTACGGCTCATATACCCATCTTATACTTAAGTTCCGACAGTGAGGTGGATAAAAAACTTGCTGGCCTTACCGGTGGCGGTGTTGACTATATCCTCAAACCCTATGCGCCCGAAGAAGTGGTCGCCCGCGTGCAAATACATTTGGCGTTAGTGGCTCAATCAGCGAGCAATGCTGACAGTGCAACACCTGAATTGGCCGCGCCCATGGATCAAGACAGCGTCTTGGTGCGTGCCGTGCAGCAGGCGCTCACTGCGGATTTATCACTGACCCCGCGCTTGGCAGAGATTGCCACCCAGCTTGGGGTCAACGAGCGACGAATATCGCGCGCCTTTCGCAAGTGTTTAGATATGTCCCCCTTTGAATACTTGCGCCAAGAACGTATGAAAAAAGCCTGTCAGTTACTTGCTGAAACCACTTTGACTGTTGTGGTTATTTCGCAAGAAGTGGGCTTTGCAAATGCAGCCAGCTTCGCTACCGCTTTTCGTGAGTATAGTGGTACTTCGCCCTCTGATTATCGCCGTAACGCGCTCTCTCCTTAACTCTGCTGGCGCAATAGCCACCTCACCGCAGATTGGAAACCTACCAAGAAATGCCCGTGCACCCCTCGCTATTCAGTCCTGCACTGGAAGCATGGAGTTGCCGAAGTTTTGCTAAAACTGAATTATCTTTAAAAAAAGATGATTTTTGTCATTTTGGAAAAGGGAAATGTCCGTTCTGCAAAAGCTTAGGTTGTATTCATCGTCATACTTTCCTTCATAACAGCTACTAAGAGCGATGCACGAATAAAAATGCATAAGCTCTGAGCTTTGAGAACAAAGACCCGCTCAGGGGCAAGCATGCCATATTTCTTAGGTTGAGCATTCTATAGGTGCTCGAAGTTGCGGCGCTCATGTTTGTCTAAGCAGGGTAGCTTTTGTTTTAACTTGTTGGAGGGTTCAAATAGTGAATCGCGCGTATAAGAGTCTTTGGAATGAAAAGACAAAAACATTTGTTGCTGTTGCTGAAAATACGGCAAGTAAAGGGAAAACAGTAAGCTCTAGTGCTTCAAGGGTAACCAGTTTGCGTAAAACCTTGGGCAATATGGTTTTAACTGTAGGGCTTAGCAGTATGGCCGTGGCGGTACAGGCGGCTACAGGTGTTGGTGGTGGTGTGGCGATTGGGCAGAGCAACCACACATGCTCCACGAGTGCTCAAGCAGGCCATAATCAAGCTGTAGCCATAGGTTGCGGCAGTGAAGCAGGTGGGACTGGAACTCAGTTCTTTGATAGAGAAAATCCAGACAACCCAAACCCACCTCCCCAGAATCGCTCTCACTATTCCACTGCCATAGGTACGGGAGCAAAAGCAGATAGTGGTGGAGTGGCAATTGGGCATAATGCGAGCAATGAGACTGGTTTCGGTATTGCTATTGGTGCCAATGCGACTTCTGAAAATGTTGCATCTATCGCGCTTGGGCCAACAGCTTTAGCGACTGGTAATACAGCGCTAGCTTTAGGTCGTCAGTCGGCTGCTACTGGAGATTTTGCGCAAGCCCTTGGTAATGTATCTTCTGCTACAGGTAAGGGTTCCCTTGCTGTAGGGCATTCTGCTACCGCATCTGGTAATCGCTCCATTGCGATTGGTTCCGCGGATATCGACAATGCTGGAAATACTGGTGACCAACAGGGGACGGTTTACCAGACCCAGGAACAAACCTTATCAACAGGAAAAGACTCCATTGCCTTTGGTGCAGCTGCTAAAGCAACAGCGGACCACACCTTAGCAATTGGCGCGCATGCGAAAGCGGAAGGTATCAATGCGCTTGCTTTAGGTGCTCATTCGAAAGCTGATAAAGACCGCTCTATTGCTGTGGGTGTAGGTGCTCAAGCAAATTTTGTAGACAGCGTTGCACTCGGCTCAAACTCAGAGGTTTTACATGATAATAGCGTAGCTATTGGTACGGGATCTAAAACAAATGCTTATGATCAAGAGGCATTTTTGGTTGGTGGGGCGGCAACAGGTGCGGTGGCCGTTGGTAGCGTAAATGATGAAAGACGCTTACAGAACGTGGCTGCAGGTGCACTAGACACCGATGGTGTCAACGTTTCACAGTTGAAGCAACATAAAACGATCACAGACCAAACAGGTGGCGATGTTGCTAACCATCTTGGTGGTGGTGCAACTTTTAATTCTGAGACAGGTGAGATTACTAACCCAACTTATAACATTGGTGGAGTGGCTTACACTAATGTTGAGAGTGCGCTAAAAGCATCGAAGACAGAAGTAGAGGAAGGTACAAACATCAAAGTATCTGAAGCTAAAGGTGCTGATGGTCAAACCATCTACACTGTTTCCACAGCTGCTGAAGTTGAGTTCGAGAAAGTCACTGTGGGCGATGTTGTGATCGACCACACAGCCAACACCATTGTTGGCCTGGCCAACACAGAGATTGGTAATGCAGCGCCTGCTGATTTTGCCACGGTGGGCCGTGCTGCTACCGAAGAGCAACTGAATCTATCAGCTGGCTCAACGTCAACCATCCTAGGTGGCAATGTCACCAACAATAACGGTGAACTCACTGGCCCATTTGTAGTGAATCAGCATGATTACACCACCGTTGCTGAAGCGATTGAAGGCGAAGCGGCGAAGTCTAAAACGTCAGTAACTCAAGGCAACAACATCGTTGTCACCAAAACTCAGAACGCTGATGGTTCAGACAACTACAAAGTGGCTACTGCTACTGAAGTTGGATTCAATAAGGTCACTGTAGGTAATGTTGTGATCGACCACACAGACAGCACTATTACTGGTTTGAGCAATACCACATTGGGCGGTGTTGGTTTCGGTTCGGCCGGTCGTTCTGCCACTGAAGAGCAACTGAATCTATCTGCTGGCTCAACGTCAACCATCCTAGGTGGCAATGTCACTAACAATAACGGCAGGCTCACTGGCCCATTTGTAGTGAATCAGCATGATTACACTACCGTTGCTGAAGCAATTGAAAGAGAAGCGGCGAAATCTAAAACGTCAGTGTCAGAAGGCAGCAACATCGTTGTCACCAAATCTCAGAACGCTGATGGTTCAGATAACTACGAAGTGGCTACTGCTGATGAGGTTGAATTCAAATCCATTACTGCCATTGATGTGAACGCGACCAATGTCAATACTGAAAGCCTCAGCATTAGCAATGGCGGCCCTGTAATCAATTCAGATGGCATCAATATGTATGATAAGCGGATTACTAATGTGGCCGCAGGTATTGATGGCACAGACGCAGTTAACGTTAATCAGTTGCAAACAGTACACAATGATTTGCGTAATGAGATCGGTGGTGTGCGTCGTGATTTACACAAAGTTGATCGTAAGTTAAGAGCGGGTGTTGCAGCAGCAATGGCAACCGCTGGACTACCGCAAGCGTACTTGCCAGGCAAGAGTATGGTGGGTGTGGCTGGCGGAACCTGGAATGGAGAGTCTGGTGTTGCTTTAGGTGTCTCTAAAATCACAGATAACGGTAAGTGGATATTTAAGGTTTCTGGTAACGCTAGTACACGTGGCGACTACGGCGGCACAGTAGGTGCAGGGTATCAGTGGTAATTATTAGGTAAACCTGCTCGGTGGCATTCAAGCCACCGAGCCTCTCTTACATGTTTGAAGGGTAGATGATGAAAATTAAATATTTATTTCCAGCGGTATTGGCTAGCGTGTTGGTTGGTTGCGGGACTGTGAGTCAAGTTAATAAAGAAGGCTACACCGATACGCCTGTGTTTCCAGAGTTAAAAAAGCTGACCATGGCCGAGGGAACTTGGCCAAATGTCGAAAATTTAGCACTGGCTGAGCAAGAAGGTGTCACCCGTGATCAGTTGTATCACTTACTTGGACGACCTCACTTTAAAGAAGGTTTTGGTACGCGAGAGTGGGATTATTTATTCCACTTCCAGACTCCAGAAGGTAAGAAAACCTGCCAATTTAAAGTCTTGTTTGATAAAGACAAAATTGCTCGTAACTTCCACTGGTTGCCAGAAGGTTGTATGGATCCTCAGGAGCCAGTCAAGCCTGAGCCGGTTGCGTTCTCGCTCGATGGTGATGTGACTTTTGGTTTTGACAGTGCTGAGCTGACTGCGTATGGCCGTAATGAAATCAGTAAAATTGTGCAAAACTTGAAGCAGCAGGGTCTGCTGGAGTCGGTTGTTGTTGCCGGACATACTGATCGGGTTGGCAGCGATGCGTACAACAATGATCTATCACAGCGCCGTGCGGAGACAGTGCGTCAAGCATTGATTGTGGAAGGTATTGATCGTCAGGTGTTGCGCGCTGTTGGCTATGGTAAAAGCGAGCCAGTGGTCCAGTGTGAAAACACCAGCCGTGCTGATTTGATTGCTTGTCTAGCACCGAACCGTCGTGTGGAAATCACTGCGCAAGGTTCTACCGCGGCTCAGTAAACTATTTTAATAATCAGCGGTAGGGCGTTAAACCCTATCGCTGTGGGGGATGTATGTTACAAAGTAAAGTTAAACTTGCAGGGCTTGCTTTAGGCGTGGCGTTGCTTGTGGGCTGTCAGCAGCACGCAACTACTACAGCTGCAGGGCCGAATGTTACGCAACCAGCCGCAGCAGAAGCACCACGACCACCTGTCAGTGCACGTCAGTACAGCCAAGAGCAGCGCCAAGCACAGGAGCAGCAGACGGTAATTACTGTGCACCTCGCCCAAAAGCAAGCAGAACCATCCTTGGTAGCTATTGAGCTGGATGCAAATCAGGCGCTGTATGCTCTACCACAACCGATATTGACCCAGGCTGATATGAAGGAAGTAACGCCAGTAACAGCACGTGATGGCAGTACTTTCATTATGTTTGATTTAACACCGCAAGGCAGTGCTAAGTTAGCTAATGTGAGTGCTCAGGCGCAAGGACACTACTTTTTAATCAGCGCTAAAGGTCAACTGTTTAGTGTTGCACAAATTTCTGAGCCGATGACGGATGGTAAGTTGCTGATCAGCACAACGGGTGCAGAGCATACGCAACAGATTCTTGAATTGTTACGTTAAATGGTTATCGAGTGTAATGGGCAAATAAAACTGGTCACCCATGTATAGATTTGGGCCTGTTTTAATGTAATTCAATTTGTACCATGTTTAGCTTCCCAAACCTTCGCGATTAAAATCATCAATGATATTCAAACGGCCATCCGGTCCGATGACACGCCCGAAAAAGTGATCGAAACTGAAAAAATCGCAGTGTTATATGTGGGTTTATGGCTGTGGCACCAATAAAAAACCAGCCGATGGCCGCCCAATATTGTTCTCTATGACTATCAAAATGGGCGCGCAGGTGCTTGCCCCGAAACCTTTTTGCAAGGCTACACTGGCTTACTGCAAGTCGACGGCTATGCCGGTTATAACCACACCGAAGCCACATTAGTGGGCTGTTGGGCGCATGTACGGCGCAAGTTCATTGAAGCCAAAGCCGTTCAGCCTAAAGGTAAAACAGGGCGTGCTGACCAAGCACTCAGCTTGATTCAAAAGCTGTATGGCATTGAAACAGCAATCACCGATGCAACGCCTGAATATAAACTACAGGTACGCCAAGAACAGTCTGCGCCGATTATGCAGCAGCTCAAAACTTGGCTGGATAAAACAGTGCTGCAAGTCCCACCAAAAACGGCCATCGGTAAAGCGCTGCAATACAGCCTGAACTAATGGAACAAGTTGACGGTTTATCTTGAACACGGCTTGGCTAGCATCGACAACAATCGTGCTGAGCGTGCGATCAAACCTTTCGTGATTGGCCGTAAAAACTGGCTGTTCTCCAACACCCGCAGCGGTGCCAAAGCCAGCGCTATTTTTTATAGCCTTGTGGAAACCGCCAAAGCCAACGACTTAATGCCAGCGGTATACCTTCAAGCGTTGTTCGAACAGCTGCCGCATACCAGCGCTGCTGATATCGACACACTTTCGCCTTGGAACATTAAACTGAACTAAGCATCGGCTCCAGCTCGCCCTAGCTACTGATCTGAGCTGTGCTAGATGTGTCTTGTTATGCTTACTTGCATTGGTTCATCTGCGGCTGAATGCTTCATCTTCGCAACTGCTTCAACGCACAGTTTCTTTTCAGTCAAACGCATGGTCACCACAGTTAGGTAGAGCTGAATTTTTTCAGTGGAGTCGTTTTTTGTTTACGTTAAATCTAGCTGTTTACGGCTCATAGAAAAATGCGTTTATCAAGTCGATTCTCCTCCCGAAATGGCTGGTGATAGGGCGAGGGTCACAAGTTATGCCCGAGGAAATGTACAAATTCAGCAAATATTTTGTGAGGATTTTTTCTGAAGTCTGCAGAGTTGCAAATCAGGATTCAGGAGGTGAAATCGTCTGTAAGGCACGGTTGGCAAGGGGTGTAGCTTTATGTGTATTAAAGACTTTTGCGAGGGTCACGCACTCATAACCGTAGAGCGTCACTACAGTGGCATCGCTAAAATCTGCTTCCATTAAGTCGCCTTCCATAAAGGTGGCTAAGTACTCGACACCGGTATGGGCGGCATACTCAATGTCTTCACCCTCTACGACGCACCCATGCTCTATATTGAACTCAGCGTGCAGCGGTACATCAATGCGCTCATGGGCAATTTGGATTGCCAAGGTGTCCTTGTTTTCGATGGCATCAGCGAGGCTTTGCAGCTTGGCGACACATTCTGATCTGGCTCGGTTTTTCAATGGCGCGCACTGGTTTTCTCAGAAGCGTTAACGCTGCCAGTTAAAAAAATAAGCTTGGCCTTTTGCATGTATGGCAGGTGCTTACTCTTCAGCCGCTTTGGCAGTTAGGGTTGGAAGGTGCAACCCTTCTTAGAGAAGGGTTGATGTGAGGTGCCGGGCGGATTACGCAGATAAGTCCCGGTGGGGTAATCACCGTGCTCGTCGGAAAAAATGCCTTCTAATACTAGGGTTTCTTCGCCGCCATTGTGGGTATGTGCGCTATAACCGCTGCCGGCGGCATAGCGCACAATACTGGTGGCACGCGCGACTTCATCACCGGCGCGCTCAAGCATCATGCGACTGACACCGGCTAAGGGCGAGTCGACAAAGGCATAGTGCTCAGGGGCGGATAACCAGACGCTGACTGAAGTCGCTATTTAGTTGCATAGAATAAAATCTTAAATAAAGTGGTTAAAGCACAGCTTATTGCCGTCGCTGTCTTTCACGTAAGCACCATAAAATACATTAGGGATACGCTCGCCCGGTGCGCCTTCACAGCTTGCACCTAAAGCGATGGCTTTGTTGTACAGCGCATCGACGCCTTCTTTGCTGCCCGGTGCGAATGCCACCATCGTACCGTTACCCGCGGAAGCAGGTTCTTCATTGTAAGGTGTGCAAACGGCCAGCATTGGTGCTGCCATGCTTTTACCAATAAAGCTGATGCGGTCCATATCAATCAGGACTTTAGCGCCTAAATCAGACAGTAATTCGCTGTAAAATGCTTTGGCAGCCGCTAAATCGCTCACGCCTAAAGTTACGTAACTGATCATTTTTTCAATACCTCAAAAGATAAATAAAGACTCTACAAGCATTATGCGCTGACTGAGCTGCAATGCAGTTGTTTGGCTGTGTCATTGTTAAAGTTAAGCAAAACTGGGTTAATGCAGCTGCACAATAACAGTATTCTGAGGTGGTTTAACAGCGTTGCTAGGTCTCAGGGTATGGCTAATGTTTTCAGGCAAATGGGCTTTATAGATAAAGTCACAGACTATACTGTT
>DASRNZ010000182.1:0-2858 GCA_035647155.1 Thiopseudomonas sp. | reverse complement strand
GTCAGAACGATAAGAGTCTAGTGTGCTGAAGCCGTTGTGAGACAACTGTTAACCTGATGTGAAAAAACCGTTAAATACGCCATTTTAAAGCGAGTGTGTATGCGCATTTTAGTGATTGAAGACAATCGAGATATTCTTGCCAATATTTTGGACTATCTAGAGCTCAAAGGTTTTACCGTAGACTGCGCGCAAGATGGGCTCAGCGGCATGCACCTAGCGCTGACCCAAACCTATGACTTGATCGTTTTAGACATTATGCTGCCGGGTATGGACGGCTATCAGCTCTGTCAAAAACTGCGCCAAGAAGCAGGCGTCAATACGCCCATTATTATGCTGACCGCCCGTGATGCGCTGGATGATCGCCTTAAAGGCCTGCGGGCCGGCGCGGATGACTATCTGCTTAAGCCCTTTGCTTTATCAGAGTTGGTGGCGCGGATTGAAGCGGTGTTACGCCGCAGTTCAGGGGCGAATAAGCGCGTACTGGAAGTAGCAGACTTGCACTACGACCTTGAAGCACTGGAAGTCAGCCGCGCCGGCCAGTTGCTTAAACTCAATCCGATCGGATTAAAATTGCTGGCTATTTTAATGCAGCGTAGCCCTGCTGTAGTGCGCCGTGAAACACTTGAAGAAGCGCTGTGGGGCGATAATGTGCCAGATAGCGATAGTTTACGTAGCCATATCCATCAGTTACGCCAGACCATTGATAAACCCTTCGCAACCCATCTTCTGCATACCATGCACGGGGTTGGTTTTCGCTTAACGGATCTCAGTCATGAGCACTAAGCAGCCTTTAAAACGGCGGATTATTATTGCCTTTACCTTAATGACCTTGCTGGTCAGTGGTACTTTTTCCTTAGGCATTGTCGCTATCGTGCATTTCATTGAGGAGCACCTGGTCTCACAAGAGCTCGATCGCCAACTGCATGTTGTGGTTCATGAAGACTTACGCAATGGTCGCGCACCGCGTTTAGATCCAAAAACTCAATTTTATGCCAGTAATCTAGACGAATTTGCTATTCCTGCGCAATTTGATCGTCAAGAACCAGGCTTTACTGAAATTGTCGATGGCGATGAAGCATTCTATGTTTATATGCAAGAAATCAACGGCGTGCGCTATATTCTAGTGCAGGATCAGTACGAGTTTGAACAGCGCGAACAAGCTTTATTTGCTGTGGTACTGGCTGGTTTTTTATTAAGTATTGCCGGTGCTTGGGGTTTAGGTCGTTTAATGGCGCGCAAAATCATGCTGCCGGTGAGTCGCCTTGCGCAACAAGTTAAGCACCGCGACCAGCTGTTACCACTGGCGCCACCATTAGCTCCCGAATATGCCAATGATGAAATTGGTCACTTAGCCGCGGCTTTTGATAGCACTTTAAGTAAATTACGCAACAGTTTAGAGCGGGAAAAACTCTTTACTAGCGACGTCAGCCACGAATTACGCACACCGTTAATGATCATCGCCACTTCATGCGAACTGCTGGCTGAAGCCAACCTGGCAGAAAAAGAATCCACGCACCTGCAGCGCATTCAGCGCGCCAGCGAAGAGATGCATGATTTGGTACAAACCTTTTTAATTCTTGCGCGCAGCAAGCCTGAAGAAGCTTTTTTAGGCGGGCAAGCCACACTACAAAGCATCACTGACGCTCAAGTCGAACAGTGGCAACCTATGTTTACTGACAAGCAGATTGAGTTTCAGTGCGTTCTGGCCGAGACGCCAAAAGAGACGTTGTACAATGCCACTTTCCTGCGCACCGTATTGTCCAATCTGCTACGCAATGCCTGGCACTACACTGAACAAGGCGAAGTTAAATTAACCCTGTATGCCGATCACTTCACCGTTGAAGACACCGGCATCGGCATTCCTGCAGATTTTCAAGAGAGTATTTTTGATCCTTTTACCCGTGGACATAACGCTCGAGGCGAAGGCTTAGGGCTGGGCTTGTCTTTGGTGCGGCGGATTTGCACCCACCAAGGTTGGACGATTCAGGTCAGCACCCGTAGCCCACAGGGCAGTTGCTTTAGCGTATTTTTAGCGCCTAAAAAATAATAACAAACGGCTCGCAAATCACATATTTTTCACATCTGTTTAACACCCGCTTGATGGCTGCACACTTAATCTATGCAGTATTCCTCACCTAGACAGGACTATTGCAATGTCTAAAGCACCCATCAAGCTGGCTTTTTCTGAAAAATATGACCAAGAACATGCTCAGCAGTACTTCGAAAAACACCAAACCGGCTTAGCCCGTAAACTCTCAAACTACCGCGACCAACAATTGGCGCGCCGTGCTTTAGCCTTGGTTGGCGAACCGAATTTAGTTTTAGACCTGCCCTGCGGTGCCGGTCGTTTCTGGTCAACCTTAGCCGAGCAGCCCAATCGCATTATTTTGGCCGCGGACAACTCTGCAGATATGCTAGCAACCGCCATGGCCTCACAGCCAAAACATATCACCGAGCATGTACGCACTCTACAAACCTCAGCCTTTGATATTAATTTGCCGGACAGCTCAGTCGACAGCATCTTCTGTATGCGTTTACTGCACCATATTGAACAGCCCGAGCATCGCTTAGCGCTTCTTAAAGAGTTTCATCGCACCACTCGTGATAGCGTGATTATTTCACTCTGGGTGGATGGCAACTACAAAGCGTGGCGCCGTAAAATATCAGAGAAAAAGCGTTTACAGCGAGATCCATCCTATAAAAGCACCAATCGCTTTGTGATTAGCCAAGAAACAATTGAGCAAGAATTTATTCAGTCTGGATTTACTATTCAAAAACATCTCGACTTTATACCCGGCTATGCAATGTGGCGCGTCTATATTCTACGTAAAGCAAATAATTAAGTGATAAGAGGTATG
>DASRNZ010000181.1:0-11124 GCA_035647155.1 Thiopseudomonas sp. | reverse complement strand
CTAAATTAAATCATCGTCATTCCCTATGAATCTGACCGAATTAAAACAAAAACCCGTCGCTGAACTGCTTGAGTTGGCTGAACAAATGGGCCTAGATAATATGGCTCGTTCACGTAAGCAGGATATTATTTTCTCCCTCCTCAAGCGCCATGCGCGTGGTGGTGAAGAAATTTCTGGTGATGGCGTTCTCGAAATACTCCAAGATGGTTTTGGCTTTCTGCGCTCCGCAGACTCGTCATACCTGGCCGGCCCGGATGATATCTATGTATCGCCGAGCCAAATTCGCCGTTTTAACTTAAGAACCGGCGATAGCATTATGGGTAAAATTCGCCCGCCTAAAGAAGGTGAGCGTTACTTTGCCCTACTTAAGGTCGATGAAATTAACTACGACCGCCCAGAAAATGCTCGTAATAAAATCCTGTTTGAAAACCTCACACCGCTGTTTCCGACTCAACGTCTAAAAATGGAAATTGGTAATGGCTCCACTGAGGATTTAACCGGTCGTGTGATTGATTTAGCTGCACCGATTGGTAAAGGACAGCGTGGTTTGATTGTGGCACCGCCTAAAGCCGGTAAAACCATCATGCTGCAAAATATCGCTTCGAACATTACCCGTAACAACCCTGAGTGCCATCTCATCGTTCTGCTGATTGATGAGCGCCCAGAGGAAGTAACGGAAATGCAGCGCACCGTGCGCGGCGAAGTGGTTGCCTCAACCTTTGATGAGCCACCAACGCGTCACGTGCAAGTGGCTGAGATGGTTATTGAGAAAGCTAAGCGACTGGTTGAGCATAAAAAAGATGTGGTTATTCTGCTCGACTCTATTACCCGTTTAGCCCGTGCTTACAACACAGTTATTCCAAGCTCCGGCAAGGTATTAACCGGTGGTGTGGATGCACATGCACTCGAAAAGCCCAAGCGTTTCTTCGGTGCGGCACGTAATATCGAAGAAGGTGGTTCATTAACCATTATCGCTACCGCTCTAGTTGAGACCGGTTCGAAAATGGACGAAGTGATCTACGAAGAGTTTAAAGGTACCGGTAATATGGAGCTGCAACTTGAGCGCCGTATTGCTGAAAAACGCGTGTTCCCAGCGATTAATATCAACCGCTCGGGTACCCGTCGTGAAGAGTTGCTCACCAGCGAAGATGAACTGCAGCGCATGTGGATTTTGCGTAAATTGTTGCATCCGATGGATGAAACCGCAGCCATTGAGTTCTTACTGGATAAACTCAAAGACACAAAAACGAACGAAGAGTTCTTTATGTCGATGAAGCGCAGCAAATAACCCTCGTTTAGTATCAAAAGCGATGAGCGGCTCGGTGCTTATAGCGCACCACCGCTCAGATGCTTGATCTGCTACGGACAAACATCATGCAATATACTGATCTTCGAGACTTCATCAGCGGCCTTGAGCAGCGTGGTGAACTCAAACGTATTCAAGTTCCCGTCTCCCCTGTCCTCGAAATGACCGAAATCTGTGATCGTACCTTGCGTAAAGGCGGTCCGGCTTTGTTGTTTGAGAACCCTGTTGGTTTCTCAACACCGGTACTGGGCAACCTCTTTGGTACGCCGAAGCGTGTGGCAATGGGCATGGGCGCAGAAAGCACCACAGAGTTACGTGAGATTGGTAAGTTGCTAGCAGCGCTAAAAGAACCTGAACCACCCAAAGGTTTTAAGGATGCTTTAAGTAAGTTGCCGATGTACAAAAAGGTTCTGTCGATGGCGCCGAAAGTGCGTAAAGACGGACCTTGTCAGGAAGTGATTATTGAAGGCGATGATGTGGATTTAACCTCATTACCGGTTCAAACTTGCTGGCCTGGCGATGCGGCACCGTTGATTACTTGGGGTTTAACCATCACCAAGGGCCCGCATAAAGAACGTCAAAATCTGGGTATTTATCGCCAACAAGTCTTGGGTCGCAATAAAGTCATTATGCGCTGGCTCAGTCACCGTGGCGGTGCTTTAGACTTTCGTGATTGGTGCAAAACCTACCCAGGCCGCCCCTACCCTGTAGCAGTGGCTTTAGGTGCTGATCCTGCGACTATTTTAGGTGCAGTGACACCCGTACCTGATGCGTTGTCTGAGTATGCCTTTGCCGGTTTGCTACGTGGCTCGCGCACTGAGTTAGTCAAAGCCATTGGCAGCGACCTACAAGTGCCTGCACAGGCTGAATATGTTTTAGAAGGGCATATTTATCCGGGCGAAATGGCCGATGAAGGCCCTTACGGTGATCATACGGGTTATTACAATGAAGTGGACAGCTTCCCAGTCTTTACTGTGGAACGTATTACCCACCGTAAAAATCCGATTTATCACAGTACTTACACCGGTCGTCCACCGGATGAGCCCGCCATTTTAGGTGTGGCGCTCAATGAAGTATTTGTACCGATTTTGCAAAAGCAATTCCCAGAGATTATTGATTTTTACTTGCCGCCTGAAGGCTGCTCCTACCGTATGGCGGTGGTTAGTATTAAGAAGCAATACCCGGGTCACGCTAAGCGTGTGATGCTGGGTGTGTGGAGCTTCTTACGTCAGTTTATGTACACCAAGTTTGTGATTGTGGTGGATGATGACGTTAATACGCGAGATTGGAACGATGTGATTTGGGCCATTACCACACGTATGGATCCCAGTCGTGACACGGTATTAATTGATAATACACCGATTGATTACCTTGATTTTGCTTCACCGGTATCCGGCTTAGGCAGCAAGATGGGCTTGGATGCAACCAATAAATGGCCCGGCGAAACCAATCGTGAGTGGGGCACAGTGATTAAGCAGGACCCTGCGATTACAGAACGCGTTGATACCATGTGGTCTGAATTGGGTATCGATTGATACCGCTATTTGATTGCAGGGTCTATATAAAGGAAACAGATGACGCATGAAAGCTACACTACAGTCCTCAGAGCCTCAGCTTGAGGCACTAGCAACAGTTAAAGTGACTTGCCAATTGGTCAGTGTTACGCCCTTAGGTGCAGATGTTTTTTCTGTGCGTTTGCGCCTGCCCGAAGGTCAAAATATAGATTACCGTGCTGGCCAATACTTATTGCTAGAGCGTGAAAATGGTGAGTACAATGCTTTTTCAATTGCTTCTGCACCGCAGCAAGGCGGCGATTTAGAGTTGCATATTCTCGCTCGTGATAATGTCGCAGTGGATTTGCTTAAGCATCTAGAAAAAGAGCAGATGGCCCATATTAATATGCCCTTTGGTGATGTGCATTTAGCCGGTGTCGATGAGCGTCCGCTCTTGTTGATTGCTGCAGGCACAGGTATGGCGCAAGTGCATAGCTTAGTTGAGTATTGCCGTGCCACAGGGTTTAAGCAGCCCATCCATGTGTATTGGGGCGCGCGGGTTGCCAGTGATTTTTATGCACTGGATAATTTAGCGGCGTGGCAGGCGATGCCGAATCTGCATTTTCACCAGATTGTCAGTGAAGATACTGGTTGGACAGGACGTGCAGGTCTACTCTATGAAGCGGTATGCAGCGATATTTCGCACTTAACTGATTATCGAGTGATTACTTGCGGTTCACCGGCCATGGTCTACGGCACGCTCGATGCGCTAGTTGCTGCAGGTATGCAGCCAGAGCAAATGCTTGCGGATGCCTTCGCTTATGCGCCGCGTCCTCAGTCATAACGCACGCTTATTGAGTGTGCGCTGCGCCTGACTCTAGAGCCAGTAAGGCGCGTTTGCGCTCAACTCCCCAGCGATAGCCTGAAATCCCGCCATCGGCCCTTAAAATGCGATGGCAGGGAATCACTAATGCCAGCGGATTAGCTGCGCAAGCGTTAGCAACAGCACGTACCGCTTTGGGTTTGCCTAAGCGCTCGGCCACTTCGCTGTAGCTGAGTGTCTGCCCTACAGGGATCGTCTGTAATACCGCCCAAACACTTTTCTGAAAGTCGCTGCCGTGGATATCCAATGGGAAATCCAGCGGTGTCAGTGGCGCTGCTAAAAAATCAGTCACAACCTTGAGCCACGCGGCTAAGCCTTGCTCGTTTTTGCTTAGTTGTGCTTTTGGGAAACGTCTCTGCAAGTCAGCATATAACTCATCAGCTGTATCCCCGAGTAATATGGCACAAACACCAAGCTCACTGCGAGCCAATAAAATCAGTGCAAATGCGTTATCTAGTATTGAAAACTCAATAGATTGAGGCGTTATTTTCGGCATATAGACTCCGTTTCTTACAACGCTTTCGATAGATGGTCAGGCTTGCTTAACATCTTCAAGCATAACTGAAAATCCGCTGATAAAAGTTAAGTCCTCAACCCTTTAAGTATATTGTCCTGCTGAATCTAAACCCAGCTCTGCCAAGTCCGTTGCAGTTGCGTTAAAATATAGAACTTAGAGAGCTGCTTGGCTCAGAAGATTATTTCTATATTGATAGGGATTGAAAGCTGCTATGAGTGAAAAACCAACGCCCCCAGAAGATTACGAATGCTGCGAAAGCGAATGCTCACCTTGTGTGTGGGACACTTACTATGACGAAATGCGAGAGTGGCAAGCGGAGCAAACAGCATTAAAAAACAGTGTTGAGCGCAGCGATCCAGAAACAAGTAGCACCAAGTCATAAGCATCGCTTAGGGATCATATATGGCACGCAATAGTGTTGATATCTATTGTGAGTGGTAGGTTTCCCCAAAGAAAAAAGACTACTCTTTCGCACCTTTTTCATGTGCTCGCTGGGGACTCAGGTGACAACTGCTCTAGTGCTGCGGAGTGCCGGTTAATCACGCTAAATTGCAAAATACGTCATCTAAATGAATGAAAAGGTTCACACACATAGCATTGGCCTTTAAGCTGTGCAGTCTTTTGTTCTAATGAACCCAATACAGCCTTGTTTTTAAAGGCTTTAAAGTTGTGTAGATCACTGCGCAGCAGTTTAATGCATGTGTGTGGAGTTTTTATGAGTGATGGTTTTGTTGTTGTTTTAAACAGTTATTACACCCTAATTGCCGCTACTGTAGTGCTTTTGGTAGGCCGTGTTTTGGTCAAGCGCGTGCGCGTGCTCAATGATTTTAATATTCCTGAGCCGGTGGTGGGTGGTTTAATTGCCGCTTTATTGGTCTTGGTTCTGCATCAGTTCAATGGCTTTTCTATTCAAATTGAAAAAGGCCTGCAAGATGGCTTTATGCTGATGTTCTTTGCTTCAATTGGCTTAAGTGCAGATTTTCGCCGGCTTAAAGCAGGCGGCTTACCGCTGATTTTATTTACCACTATTGTGGCAGGCTTTATTGTTATACAAAATATTGTAGGCATTAGCTTAGCCACCCTTTTGGGCTTAAAACCGCTCACGGGTTTAATGACGGGTTCGGTTACCTTAGTCGGTGGTCATGGTACTGCGGCAGGTTGGGGACAGATTTTTGAAACAGATTTTGGCATCCAAGGCGCAGTTGCTTTAGGTATGGCCTGTGCCACCTTTGGTTTGGTCTGCGGTGGCTTAATTGGTGGCCCAGTCGCGCGTCGCTTAATGAAACAAGTTCAGGTGCCAGGCGAAGAATCTAATTTAATACCGCATGTAACTTTTGAACAGCCACAGCATAAACGCTTGATTACCGCTGATAGTACGATTGAAACCTTGGCATTGTTTGCCGTGTGTTTGGCCAGTGCCTCGTACTTATCCAGTTTTATGGCTGAGCATTTCAGTGACTCAAACTTTGTTATCCCTACTTTCGTTTGGGCGCTAGCTTCAGGTGTTGTAGTGCGTAATGTGCTCTCAAGTGTTTTTAAAGTGAGCATATTTGATCGCTGTGTGGATGTGCTTGGCAATGTGTCACTGTCACTGTTCTTAGCTATGGCGTTATTGAGTTTAGAGCTGTGGGTGATTAAAGAGTTGGCTGTGCCGTTGATTATTATTTTAAGTGTGCAAGCTATATTACTGGTGTCATTTGCGACTTTTGTGGTGTTCCGTGTGATGGGTAAAGACTACGATGCTGCTGTTTTAGCCGGTGGTTTCTGTGGTTTTGGCATGGGTGCAACGCCGACGGCGGTTGCCAATATGCAAGCGGTTACCGATCGTTTTGGTCCTTCACATAAAGCGTTTTTAATTGTGCCTATGGTCGGTGCGTTTTTTGTTGATATTCTAAATGCGACGATTTTATCAACCATTACTTCGCTACCATTCTGGAACTGAGCATTTTTCTTTAGTGATCCTATGTAAGCGGTTGTGCTGGTGGGCCAACCGCTTTATGTCTCTGTGTACGACTTAGGTCTATGGCACAGTTTTGTTGTGATCACTGATTAACGTTAGCCTGATTAAGATACATCCAGTAAAGTGCCACCATCTTCGTTTTGGGTGGTGTACAGATGATTGCTCGACTGCGTGTTTTCTTTGATAATTTCACCTTGATCTTGATTGCGGTGGTGTTGGCGGCAACCTTTATTCCTGCCTACGGTGTTGGTGCGACGATTTTTCAGTGGCTGACTAACTTTGCTATTGCGCTGCTATTCTTTCTGCATGGTGCCAAGCTGTCGCGTGAGGCAATTATCGCGGGGGTGATGCATTGGCGGTTACATATATTAATTTTTGCCTGCACCTTTATTTTATTCCCTATTTTGATGTTGTCATTGCAGCCATTGCTGCGCCCATTATTGGGTGATGAGTTATGGGTGGGCATGCTGTATTTGGCGGCTTTACCGGGGACGGTGCAGTCAGCGATTGCCTTTACCTCGATGGCGCGCGGTAATATTCCTGCAGCGGTGTGTGCGGCATCGGCTTCAAGCTTGGTGGGGATTTTAGTCACGCCTTTCTTGGTGAAGTGGATGCTGGATGCGGATGCTGGTACTACGGGAATGCTGGAGGCGGTGCTTAGAATCAGTCTGCAGTTACTATTACCGTTTTTGTTGGGCCACTATATGCGTCGTTGGATTAGTGGCTGGGTTGAGCGTAATAAAAGTTGGCTGAAAAGTGTCGATCAAAGCTCGATTCTTTTGGTGGTGTATACCGCTTTTAGTGCTGCGGTGATTGGTGGACTGTGGACGGCGGTGTCGCCTTCTGCTTTGCTGATACTGAGTGTGGTGTGTTGTGTGATTTTAGCCATAGTGTTGGTCGCTACGACCTGGCTGGCGCGCGGCTTGAAGTTTAATAAAGAAGATGAAATCACTATTGTTTTTTGTGGTTCGAAAAAGAGTATGGCCACAGGGATTCCGATGGCTTCGGTGTTGTTTGCTGGCGGTGCGGTGGGGCCAGCCATTTTGCCATTGATGGTGTTTCATCAGATTCAGTTGATGGTGTGTGCGGTGCTGGCGCAGAAGTATGCGCGGCGTTGTAAAGAGGCTGATGCTGAGTGTGAGTATTGATGTTGATGTTTTTTAAAAGCGCTGCGGTAACTGTGTATGACGCACCGCGCTGATGCTGCGTTTCCCTCCACGAGCCCATCCTGGGCTCAAGTCGGGCGCTACGCCATCCATGGCTACGCTTGTCGCAGCATCAGCGCAGTGCTTGTTGAATAGTGATGGCGTTGGTGGTTTTTGTGTAAGGCTACGACACGCATAATCATTTACAACTGCACTGTATGTGGTTTGCCGGTGCGGGCTAAGCAATAGACCTCAACCCGCGCCGCACCCAGCTTAAGTAACAGAGCGCTGATGATTGAGCAGGTGGTGCCAGTGGTTAAAACATCATCAACCAAAGCAATATGCTGGTTTTTAATGTGTTTAGGCTCGGTGATATAAAAAGCGTTATGTAGATTCTCGCGCCGCGCTTTGGCGTTCAGGCCTTGTTGGCTAATAGTTTCGCGGGTGCGCAGTAAAAGCTGTTGTGGATTATCTAAGTGCAATGCTTTGCATAAGACATCACAGATCATTTGCGCTTGATTATAACCGCGCTGGCGCTGGCGTCGTTGAGCTAAGGGCACGGCTAAAATTAGATCAGGGCGCTGTCCACCTTCATCAAAATAATAGCTTAAATGCTCTGCTAGTAAGGTGCTTAGCAGGTGACCATAGGGCCAGTTCTCTTGGTATTTAAAACGACTGATCAGCGTATCGACTGGAAAAGTAAACTCAAAAGGCGTTAGCACTTTGCTAAAGAGCGGTGGATTGTGAGTGCAATCTGCACACAGCGCTTGCTGGTCGGGGATGGGCAGAGCGCATTGCTGGCATTGTCGACCGAGCCATGGCAGTTCAGTTTCACAGTCTTCACACAAGGCCATTAATCGATGACTGGGCGCATCACAGAGCAAGCAGGGTTGTCTGCTTTTTAACCACTGGTAAACCTTGTTTAGTTTTCTGGGTTGACAAGGCATGTTCTCTCCTTGAATACTATTGCTATGCATCCTGCATGCCTGAAGTTTAGCACTGCGCCGCTTAATCGCTAATAAAAAAGTGAACGGCCTATAAAAAGGATAATCCATGAACGCTAGCCTAAACCCTGTGACCCGCCACAACTGGACACTTAGCGAAGTGACCGCGCTGTTACAGCAGCCTTTTAACGATTTAATCTTTGATGCACAAACTGTGCACCGCCAGCATTTCAATGCCAATCGCGTGCAGGTGTCGACCTTATTATCGATTAAAACCGGTGCTTGCCCTGAAGATTGTAAATATTGTCCGCAGTCGGGTCACTACAACACGGGGCTGGATAAAGAAAAGCTGATGGAAGTGCAGAAGGTTCTCGAAGAAGCTCAGCGTGCTAAAGACATTGGTTCAACACGGTTTTGCATGGGCGCGGCGTGGAAGCATCCTTCAGCGAAAGATCTGCCCTATGTGCTGGAAATGGTCAAAGGCGTGAAAGCGCTGGGCATGGAAACCTGCATGACCCTGGGCAAGTTAGACGAAGCACAAACTCAAGCGTTAGCCGATGCAGGCTTGGATTATTACAACCATAATCTGGATACCTCGCCAGAGTTCTACGGCAATATTATTACCACGCGTACCTATGCTGAGCGCTTAGAAACTCTAAGTTATGTGCGTGATGCGGGCATGAAAATCTGTTCCGGCGGTATTTTGGGTATGGGGGAATCCATTGCTGACCGTGCCGGTTTATTGATGCAGTTGGCCAATCTGCCAGAGCACCCGGAAAGTGTGCCGATCAATATGCTGGTCAAAGTTGAAGGTACACCACTGGAAAATGCCGAAGATGTCGACCCGTTTGATTTTATCCGCATGCTCGCTGTGGCGCGGATTATGATGCCACAATCCCATGTACGTTTATCAGCGGGTCGTGAGCAGATGAACGAGCAGATGCAGTCCTTGGCGTTTTTAGCCGGTGCCAATTCGATCTTCTATGGTGAAAAATTACTGACCACGGGTAATCCACAAGCAGATAAAGATATGCAGTTATTTGAGCGTTTAGGTATTAAGCCTGAAGCGCGCGAAGAATATGCTGATGAAGTGCATCAAGCAGCGATTGAACACGCCATTATCGAGCAGCGTGATGCATCCTTATTTTACGACGCTGCTACGCACTAAAGTGATCACTTAAGCGCAAGCTTCACCGCTTGCCGCTTACGCCTGCTTAATTTTTCTAAACCTTATTTTGGATTGCCATGAGCTTTAATCTTGCTGCCCGTTTGGCTGCGCGTCATACCGATAATCTTTACCGTCAACGCCCGTTATTACAAAGCCCACAGGGGCCTGTGGTACAGGTGGATGGTAAGGAGTATCTGGCGTTTTCATCCAATGATTATTTGGGTTTAGCCAATCACCCTGAAGTGGTTGCAGCATTGCAGCAAGGTGCGGCGCAATGGGGTGTCGGCGGTGGCGCATCGCATTTAGTGATTGGCCATAGTGAGCCGCATCATCAACTTGAGCAGGCACTGGCCGAGTTTACCGGTCGTGAACGCGTGCTGTTAATGAGCAGCGGTTATATGGCCAATTTAGCGGTGATTACTGCGCTGGTAGGCAAAGGCGATACTGTGCTGCATGATCGACTGAATCACGCTTCTTTGTTGGATGGTGGGCTGTTATCCGGAGCGCGCTTTAGTCGTTATTTACACAATGATATGGCCAGCCTCAGTCAGCGCTTGCAGCGTGCGCAGGGCAATACGTTATTGGTGACTGATGGCGTATTTAGTATGGACGGTGATCTGGCGCAGTTGCCTGAACTGGCTGCACAGGCCAAAGCGCATAATGCTTGGTTGATGGTGGATGATGCGCATGGCTTTGGGGTATTGGGTCAGACGGGTGGTGGCTTAGTTGAGCACTATGGCTTGAGTACTGAAGATGCGCCGGTGCTAGTGGGTACTTTAGGTAAATCCTTTGGTACTTCAGGTGCTTTTATTGCTGGCAGCGAAGAGCTGATTGAGACGCTAATTCAGTTCGCTCGACCCTATATTTACACCACCAGCTCCCCTCCGGCAGTGGCCTGTGCGACGCTGGCCAGTCTGCATTTACTACAAACTGAACATTGGCGCCGTGAGCATTTACAACAGTTGATTGCGCAGTTTCGTCAGGGTGCGCAGGCGTTAGGTTTGAATTTGATGGATAGTCCGACACCCATTCAGCCGATTATTATTGGTGATAGCGGCAAAGCTATGGCGATATCGGCTCAGTTGCGTGAGCAAGGGATTTTAGTCGGGGCGATTCGTCCTCCGACAGTACCTGCGGGCAGTGCGCGTTTACGTATTACCTTAACTGCAGCGCACACGGCTGAGCAGGTGCAGCGCTTGCTGGATGCTTTGGCAGTGTGCCAGCTTGAGGTGGGTGATGAGTAAGCAGATTGTCTTGCTGCCCGGTTGGGGTTTAGGGGTGGTGCCCATGCAGTGTTTAGCTGAAGAGCTACAGGCTGCCCTGCCCGATTTTACTGTGCAGATTCAAGCGTTGCCCGATATGACTGGCAAAGATGTAGCTGCTGTTATCCAAGAACTGGATCAGCAGTTACCGACTGATTGTTGGTTAGTGGGTTGGTCATTGGGCGGTATGTTAGCCACGGCATTAGCAGCGCAGCGCCAGTCGGCCTGTGCCGGAGTCATCAGCTATGCCAGTAATGCCTGTTTTGTTGCGCGTGAGCACTGGCCGTTAGCGATGCCTGTGGATATTTTTACTGAGTTTCGTCAGTTATGTAGCGATGATCTTGCTACAGGATTAAAGCGCTTTGCGCTGTTATGCAGCCAAGGGTCTGAGCAAGCACGTCAGCTGTCGCGGCAATTGCATGCGCTGGTGCAGGTGGAAAAATTAG
>DASRNZ010000180.1:0-27471 GCA_035647155.1 Thiopseudomonas sp. | reverse complement strand
GATAAAATGATGTAGCACCAATATGCACAATCTGTTGATCTATACATAAAATGCAGTGGCAGTTATATTTTTGATATATATGATCACAATAGCGTGTCAATCAAACACTGTGTCTAGATGAAAATCATGACGCTGATGTATTGTTGAGGTTTAATTTAAAATTGCTTGTTATAGCAGGTTAGAATCAAGAAAATTGATGCTAGGTTTAATAGAGTTATTTCACTTTGGAGTCGCTATGTTCAGTAACACATCACTAAAATGGGTTGGCTTGACGCTAGGATTACTGTTTGCCGCTGGCTGCCAGCATCAAAGTACACTCGATGCTGGGTCTGCTGTTGAGCAAGCTCAGTCGCAAGCAGAGCAAAAAATCATCACTGTGCATTTAGCTCAGCAGAAGCCAGATCCTAAATTGGTTGTTATGGAGTTTGGTGAGGATAGTAAACTGTATGCTTTAGCACAGCCGGTGTTAAATCAAAATGATATCGATAACATTACAGCGGTTGCTACACCCGACGGTCGTACTTTTATTCTGATTGAGATGAATCCAGCAGGACGTGATAAGTTGACCGCGATCACTAATCAAGCGATGGGAGCATTTTTATTGACCAGCGTAGACGAGCAGTTGATCAATGTGGCAAAAATCCAAGGTGAGATGAGTGATGGTCAGTTTGTAATTGTTACCAATAATGAAGAACATAGCCAGTTACTGCTTAATATGTTGCGTTAATCATTATGTATATAAAACCAGTTCAAGATACTGGGTTTTATTGAAAAACAAAAAAGCCCTCTAGATAGCTTTAAGTGTCCAGTTTTATGGGAGGGCACTGCAGCTATATAGAGAGCTTATATGACTCAACTTACGACACGTTTTTATGCGTCACTTTGCCATTTAATAATGTGTAACGTACGGCACCTGGCAGCACGTGCTCTATGAATGGGCAATTGCGTCCTTTGGACTGCCAGTTTTCACCGGCAACGGTTTGTCCTTGAGGATCAAACAGCACTAGATCCGCAGGTGCACCGACAGCAAGACGTCCAGCATTTAAGCGCAGTGCAGCCGCAGGGCCTGTGGTTAAACGTGCCAATGCGGTAGGTAGATCAAACACACCTTCTTCTACCAAGCTCATGGCCAGCGGTAACAGTAATTCAATGCTGCTAATGCCCGGTTCAGTTGAAGCAAATGGATCGAGTTTAGCATCGGCTTCATGCGGTTGGTGGTGGCTGGCGATTGAGCTGATCACGCCGCTTTTAACCGCTTCACGTAAACCGTCACGGTCGGCTAGTGAGCGCAGCGGTGGCAGCACATGATAGAAGCTGGAGAAATCCATTAAGGCTTCTTCAGTTAAAATCAGCTGATACATCGCCACATCAGCAGTGACTGGCAAGCCACGTGCTTGTGCTTTGGCAATTAAGCGTGCGCCACGTGCGGTGGTGATTTGGCTAAAGTGTGCGCGCACGCCACTTTGTTCCACCAACAATAAATCACGTGATAAAGCCACAGTTTCAGCTGTTTCTGGAATACCAGCTAAGCCACGGAATGTCGCGACAGCACCTTCGTGAGCAATACCACCTTCAGCAAGATCAGGGTCTTGTGGGTGGAAAATCACGGTTAAATCAAAGGTGGCTGCATACTCTAAAGCGCGGCGTAAAACGCGGTTGCTGTTAAAGGGTACTAAACCATTGCTGAATGCCACGCAGCCTGCATTGCGTAAGGTGACTAATTCAGCTAACTGTTCGCCGGCTAAACCTTGGCTAAAAGCACCTAAAGGGAAGACTTTACAGAAACCCTCATCGCGGGCTTTATCTAGGATGAGATCGACAACAGCAGCGGTATCTAAAATCGGTTTGGTATGTGGAGTGCAGCATAAACTGGTCACCCCACCGGCAGCTGCAGCACGTGTTTCTGAGGCGATTGAGCCTTTACGGCCATAGCCTGGTTCGCGCAGGGATACAGATAGATCAACTAAGCCGGGTGCCGCAATCAGGCCATTGGCATCAATCATCTGGTCCGCGACAAAACCACGTGGCGTATCACCAATGGCAACAATTTTGCCGTCATCAATAAAAATATCGGCTTGCTGATCCATCTGGCTCGCAGGATCAATTAAGCGTGCAGCATTAATCTGTATACGCATTAGAGTGACTCCTGCTTTTCTGCATCCAATTGACGTTGTTCATTTTGACCGCTCATGGTCAGCGACAATACCGCCATACGTATGGCAATACCGTAGGTGACTTGATTGAGAATCATCGAGCGCGGGCAGTCAGCGACTAATGAATCAATCTCCACACCGCGGTTAATTGGGCCCGGGTGCAGAACAATAGCATCAGGGTGCGCTAAAGCTAAGCGTTGTTCACTTAAGCCATACAGGCGGTAAAACTCGCCTTCACTGGGCAGTAAACCACCTTGCATACGCTCACGTTGCAAGCGCAGCATAATAATCACGTCAACATCTTTCAGGCCTTCATTGACGTCGGTGTACACATTCACGCCGTATTGCTCAAGGCCAACCGGTAGCAAAGTTTTTGGCGCAATCACACGGATATCTGGGCAGCCCAGCGTCTTTAGCGCAATCATATTGGAGCGCGCAACGCGTGAGTGCAGAATATCGCCAACGATGGCTACTTTAAGCTTTTCAAAGTCACCTTTGTGGCGACGAATGGTCAGCATATCCAGCATGCCTTGCGTGGGGTGCGCATGACGGCCATCACCACCATTGATAATGGCGACATTAGGCGTGACATGCTCAGCAATAAAGTGCGCTGCGCCGGATTCAGCATGGCGCACGACAAACATATCGGCAGCCATGGCTTCAAGGGTGCGCAGGGTATCGGTGAGGGTTTCACCTTTGCTGGTCGATGAAGTGGATACGTTCAGGGTGATCACGTCAGCAGATAGACGTTTAGCAGCTAATTCAAAGGTGGTACGGGTGCGGGTGGAGTTTTCAAAGAACACGTTACAGACGGTCATACCGCGCAGTAAGGGTACTTTTTTAACGGCACGCGCGCCGACTTCAAGAAAAGAGTCGGCGGTGTCTAAAATCTCGGTAAGCATGCTACGGGGCAAGCCGTCGAGCGATAGAAAATGGCGCAGACGACCTTGGTCGTTCAGCTGCAACGGACACTTGGGAGCGGGAGGTATCATTGCGAGAGTCTCATAGGTGGTCGATGGTTTGCAGTTGGATAGCTAACGGTTCGGGACCAGTCAATTTTACCCGTTGATTTTGCTCAAGGGAAAGTGTTGCGCCAACAATATCTGGACGAATCGGTAATTCACGTGCATTCAGGTCGAGTAAACAGACCAAAGTTACGCTGGCTGGGCGGCCGTAATCAAAGAGTTCATTGAGTGCAGCACGGATCGTGCGACCGCTCATCAGAACGTCATCAATCAGTACCAGGTGCTGGTCTGCAATCTCAAACGGCAGCTGAGAAGGGCGCACTTGTGGGTGTAAACCTGTGCGGCTGAAGTCATCGCGGTAAAACGAGACATTTAAAATACCCAGCGGTTCTTCGTTCTTCAGCTCTTTAAGCAAGGCATTGGCCACCCAAACGCCGCCGGTATGAATACCCACAAAACGCGGGTTCTCAATATTTTGCGCTTTAAGGTGGGCTTGCAGTTCGCAGGCTATTGTGGAAATCAATACAGCAGGATCAGGTAAGCTCATTTAAATACACTCCAGGCATTTGTTGTGGTCAGCTGTTGTTCTGTGCTTCCAGCCAGCCTTGCAGTAATAAAGCGGCGGCTAGTGCATCAACGGGTTGCTCTCGATAGCTGCCACGTTGTTGTCCTTGTGATAAGCGCTGACCTTTGGCTTCAAATGTCGTAAGACGTTCATCATGGGTATGGACAGGTAAATTAAAACGGCCATTTAAACGCCGGGCGAATTTTTCTGCGCGTACGCACATATCGCTGGGTGTGCCGTCCATATGAAGCGGTAATCCTACAACAAGTGCATCAGGCTGCCACTCTTTTATCAAGGCTTCAATCTGTTCCCAATTGGGAATGCCATCGCGGGCTTTTAAATCACACAGTTCGCGCGCGCTTTGTGTGATCATTTGCCCAACCGCCACACCAATTTGCTTGGTACCATAATCAAAGCCTAAGAGTAGCTGCGGTGCGGGTGTACTTTCACTCATGCGTGACCTACTTGATGGCTGAGACGATCCAAATCAACACCTAATAAAGCTGCAGCAGCACTGCGGCGTTCTTCAATCGGCGTCTCGAAAATAATTCTAATATCTGCAGGGCACGATAACCAAGTGTTATCACGCAGCTCGTCTTCAATTTGTCCTGCACCCCAGCCGGCATGACCGAGCGCAATTAGATGCTGTTCAGGGCCAGAGCCTTGGGCAATGGCTTGCAAGGCATCTTGTGAAGCAGTTAAGGATAGTTCAGGAAACTGGGTGGTGCCTTTGTATTCTGGGCCATGATTATGCAGGACAAAACCCAATTGGGTTTGTACGGGGCCGCCGCTAAAAATATCCTGATTGTGCGCTGTATCAATCACGCTGTCCTCAGGTTGCAGCTGTTCTAGCACATCGCTCAAGGTCAGGCCGCTGTGGCGATTAATAATTAAACCTAAGGCGCCTTCTTGGTCGTGGGCTAATAAATAGACCACCGACTCAGCAAAGGCAGGGTCAGTCATAGTGGGCATAGCAATTAAAAAATGCCCAGCTAAAGAAGTAAAATTAGATGTCATAACGTTAATATGTCCTCATTAATAAGCGAAAAAGAGGCAGCTCAAGAGGAGCGTAATGATTATCGCAGATTATTGACTTGAAAGACGATCGCCGCGCTCAAAGCGCCAAGTGCGGATGATTTCAACTTGGTCATAGCGGGAGGCCAGCTCGCCAGTAAAGGGGGCAAAGGGTGCAGAAGTGCGCACAATATTCAGTGCTGCTCGATCTAGAACGGGATGGCCTGAGGATTCTAAAACGCGCATTTGTTCCAGTGAACCATCACTTTTAATAATTACCAGTACCCGTAAGCTGCCGTACACCCCTTGGCGTCGGGCTTCTTCTGGGTAGTTTAGATTGCCGATACGCTCAACTTTTTTACGCCAATCATCACGGTACCACGCACTGATATCGCGTTTGGTGGCGGCAGTGTTTTGGCGGCTGATGCGCGGTCGTTTTGCGTAGAGTTGCTGCTCTAAGGCCAGCTCTGCTTCAAGGCTGGCAATATCTGCCGAGAGTTGGTCACGGTCGAAAACAGGTGTTTTTCTGATCTGTTTGGGTTTGGGCTGCACCACCGGTTTTTGTACCACTTTTTCTGGCTGAGGCTTGGGTGTGCTGATGACTTTTTTAATCTCAGGCACTACAGGTACGGGCTCTAGGGTACTTTTAACCTGAACTTGCTTGACCTTAGTGTCTTGGAAAGGTGCTTTTTCTGTTGTCTTGGGCGTGGCGGCTTGTTCGAGTGTGCCACTACCTTGTTGATTGTCTTGTGCGATAAAGTCTGCTTTTTCCGGCTCTTTTTCACTGCTAAAGGTGGTTAAAGTGACATCCAAACTTTTGCTAATTTTAGGTAAGTCTTCCACAGTAAAGCCCACACCCAAAATAATTGCTATATGTAGGAGTGCGGCAATCAGCAGGGTGAAACCTAAACGGTCAGCCGCGCTCACGGCGGGCTTGGGTTCAGCAAAGGGATTAGCAGTGGTGTTTTTCATAAGAATATTCGGTGTTCGACACAAGCGGCAGTCAGCCGAGACATGATGATAAAGTCTATAAAGCGGCTTGCACAGTCTGCCATAGGATGGGGTGCAAGCCGCTTTACTTAGTTGCGTTGTGCGAGCTTTTCGGCAATAGCATCCATTAACTGATCACCAATTTTAGTGTCATAGGTATCATCAATTTCACGGATACAGGTGGGGCTGGTGACGTTGATTTCGGTTAAATGCTCACCAATCACATCCAAACCGACAAACAGCAAACCACGTTTACGCAGTTCAGGGCCGACTTGTTCTGCAATCCAGCGGTCTTTTTCGGTTAATGGCTGGGCTACACCGCGACCACCAGCGGCTAAGTTACCGCGTGTTTCACCCGCAGCAGGAATGCGCGCCAAGCTGTACGGCACAGGCTCGCCATCAATCATTAAGATGCGTTTGTCGCCATCTTTAATTGCGGGTAAGTATTTTTGCGCCATAATTTGCTGAGTACCGTGCGCAGTCAGTGTTTCTAAAATGACTGACAGATTCGGGTCACCTTTCATATGGCGGAAAATGGATGAGCCACCCATACCGTCTAGAGGCTTAAGAATCACATCACTGTGCTCTTCGGCAAATTGACGCAATACATCAGCGCGGCGGCTTACGACCGTCGCTGGTGTGCACTGTGGGAAGAGGGTAGCAAACAGTTTTTCATTGCAGTCGCGCAGGCTTTGTGCGCGGTTGACCACTAAGGTGCCGGCGGTTTCTGCTTGCTCAAGCAGATAGGTGCTGTATAAAAACTCATTATCAAAGGGTGGGTCTTTACGCATTAAAATAACGTTGAGGTCGCCTAATGGTTCATCAAGCTCTTCACCCAACTCAAACCAGTGCTCAGGGTTATCAAAGACTTTAAGCGAACGCATGCGTGCACGTGCTTGGCCGGCCTGCTGATATAAATCCTGTTGTTCCATATAAAATAAAGACCAGCCACGTGCTTGCGCAGCGAGCAACATAGCCAAGGAGCTGTCTTTCTTGAATGAAATCTGATCAATAGGATCCATTACAATCCCAAGGCGAACGTGCATGATAAAGTCTCCAATAAAGTTAAGTTACCAATGATGCACTCTAGATGTGTTGAATAACAGGACTAGATGGATTTGCCGCTGTCACCCAGAGTGCTGATTGCAATATGCTGCTGAGAATCATTAAGTGCGTGCTAACATTATGACCTATAGGAGAAATTATGGCTTGTATTTTGATTGTGGATGATTCACCGGCTGAGGTTGAGAAGTTAGCACGGGTGTTGGAAAAAAATGGGCATCAGGTTTTAACCGCAGACAATGGTGCTGATGGTGTTGCTTTAGCTAAACAAGAGCAGCCAGATGCGGTGCTGATGGACAGTGTGATGCCCGATTTAAACGGTTTTCAGGCGACACGTCAGTTAACTCGGATCGCTGCAACCGAGCATATTCCGGTGATTATTATTACCACTAAAGATCAAGAGACCGATCGGGTGTGGGGGCAGCGTCAAGGTGCTAAAGACTATTTAATTAAACCGCTGGATGAGACTACCTTAATCAAAAGTCTCGATACTGTCTTGGCCGCCGCTCAGTTGCGTTGAGCATTGAGCTGCTTTTAATTCATCTGAGTGTGACCTTTAATACAGCAGTTGCTTAAGTCGCCGTTTGCACCCGATTGCGCCCAGCAGCTTTTGCGGCGTACAGCGCCTGATCGACTCGTTCAAACGCATCATCCATGGATTCATCGGTCGTTATTTTACCAATACCGGCTGAAAAAGTGATGGTGACCGGTTCGCCTTTAAAGTGAAATGGGCAGGCTTCAATCGATAAGCGTAAAGTATCTAGCAATTTAGCGCCCTCTGCCAGTGGCGTATCCGGCAGTAATAGAGCGTATTCTTCGCCACCAAATCGGGCAATAAAATCTGTTTTTCTCAAGCGTTTTTTTAACTCATTGGCAATGATTCTAAGGACTTTATCGCCGGCCAGATGACCGTAGCTATCATTAATGCGTTTAAAAAAATCAATATCAATAATGCTTAATAAAAGTGAACTGTTATTGCGCTGAATACGCGCATATTCGAGTTCTGAGCGTTCATTCCAGGCTGTGCGGTTGGCTAAGCCTGTGAGTGGATCCAGCAAGGCTTGCTTGCGTTGTTCTTCAAGCTTAGTCGACAGTTGTTGCGCTTCTTGTTCCATGTTTTTGGAGTGCTCGGAGAGCGCATGCAAGCGTTCAAGAATCACGGTTTCGCTGTGTGTACGTTTTTCTTGATAGACCTGCAAGGTGCTGCTGAAGCTATCGAGACGAGTATCAATCAGTTGTTTCAAATGACTGAGATCGTTTGTTGTATGAACATCCTCGTGAAAATTTGTGACGTGCTGGCGCAGATGGTTATCGAGTGCTTTGGCATCTTTAATCGATTCTGCATAGCCGTCTGAGGTGCTACTGAGGCTATGGTGAAATGAAGTTAAGCGCTGATTTAACTCGAGTAAATAGTGCGTAAGCTCATTATCAGCACCATTAGTAATAGCAAGAATAATAGTCGACAGCTCATCCAGTAGCGGGGCTAATTCGTACCAATTGAGACCGCTGCTGAGGCGTGTACGTAATTCAGTTACCTGCGTTTCATAGTGTTGCGTAATCGGTAGCTCATTGAGTAATGTCGTCAGCGTATCGTGGATATGCTGTGCAACCGAGCTGTAACTGGCATCCAGCAGTAATGGCAGTGCGTAGTTATCATCACCGTGCTCTGTCTGCTCAGCTGTACTTGATGAGTGAGCCTGTGTCGAGTCAACTAGATCTGTATCAGTGTGCTCTATGCTCTCAGTGGATGCCGCAAGAGTGTGGTCAGGTCCTACTGTGGACTGAGCCTGAACACCGCTAGTTTTAAAGAGGCGTGCGAATAGACCTTGTGCCTGTGTTGAGTGCAAGACGTCCTCACCCTGTCGCAATGTGGTGGCTAAGGTACGCTCTTGTAAACTTTGCAGTTGACCGAGTAAATTATAGACAGTGTAGGGTTGGGCTAATTGCTTGGGAAGATCCTTTTCAAAAGCTCTGAGTGCTTTTTGAATATCTTTGGGTGGCTGCAGCTGCTGTAATTGCTGAACAAAATTCGACAAGGTGATGCTGAGAGCATCTTTACGTTGTTGCAGCTTATTTTCAGACTTTAAAATGGCGTCTTCTAGCTGCTCAATATGGTTTTCTAGTTGGTTGGCATGAATATCGTTGCGTAACAAAGTGCGCAGTGTTTGCAGTTGTTGATCCAGTTGTTGATCGTTACCTTCGGCAGCTAAGCTGCTGCGTATCAGTGCGCGCTTGAGGAGTTCTGTTTGCTTTGCAAAATTGGCTTCTTGAGCGTCTTGTTGATCAAGCAACTCAAGGTATTTGTTTTTCCAATGTAATGCTTCGTTAGGCATAAAAAATCCATTTTACGGCGCTGTGAACTTATAAGTTGAATCAGGGGTGGGCAGGATAATATCCATTGAAACCGGTAAGTGATCTGAAATGGGTACTGGCAAGACCGACATATTTGCAATTTCCAACTCAGAGCTGATCAAAATATGATCTAAACAGCGCTGTGGGTTCCAGCTTGGGAAGGTTGCACACACCTGTGGTGCGCGTAGATTTAGACTGCTCAGGGGTGAGTTAATCAAGAGCTTTTCTGCATGAGTGTTCATATCGCCCATCAGGATAATATGCTTGTAGTCACTGACGATCTCGCGGATATAATCCAACTGACGTGTACGCGCGCGCGTACCTAATGCCAGGTGCATCGACACCACAGCAATCGCGTTATCATCGTCGCCAATCTGCGCCAGAATAGCTCCACGCCCAGCAGGACCAGGCAATGGATGGTCTTCAAGCTTTTGCGGTTGCATCCGCGTCAGTAGACCATTGCTATGCTGGGCAAAGGGGCCCAGATTGCGGTTACGCTGCTGGTACCAGTAGGGAAAATTACCCAGCTGCGCCAGTTGTTGCACTTGGTTGATATTGCCTGAGCGTAGACTGCCACCATCGGCCTCTTGCAGAGCGACAATATCGTAGTCGCCCAGTAAAAAACCGATTTTTTCCAGATTGCGATAGCGCTCTTGATGCGGAATTAAATGCTTCCAACTGCGCGTCACATAGTGACGGTAGGCGCTGGTGCTGATACCCACCTGGATATTGAAGCTCAATAAGCGAATACGCTGTTCATGACGCGGCAATACATCAGGCGTGCACAGCGCATTACGATTGGCATCGCATAAAATAATTGAGCGCTCTTGGCTAAAGCGCGGCAGTATCAGCACGGTAATACCCTATTTTAATTGGCGTTCTTTTTCGATCAGCACATCGGCTAGATCAACAGTTTCTTGCAGACCACCGGCCATACCAATATCAAAACGGTATTTACCGTTAATCACGATGGCAGGTACGCCGCTGATTTTATAAGCCATAGCTTGTTTTTTAGCTTTCTCCATTTTGCTTTTAACGCTAAAGGAGTTCCAAGCTTTTAAGAAGGCATCTTTGTCGACACCTTGTTCAACAACAAAGCGAGTAATGTCATCCAGTGATGACAGCTTGCGCCCTTGGTTGTGCAGTGCATTAAAAATATTATTATGAACTTTTTCACCTGCTTTAATTGTTTCTAAGGTGTAGAACAATTGGCCGTGTAAGTTCCAAATGCCACCAAACATAGCGGGCATACGCACAAAATTAACATCTTCAGGTAGCGCTGCTGACCATGGGTTCAGAGCAGATTCTAATTGATAGCAGTGTGGGCAGCCGTACCAAAACAGTGCAACAGCTTCAATTTTTTCAGGCTGTGCCGTGGTTAATGGGCTACTTAAAGTAATATAGTTTCGGCCTTCAACCGCTTCTTGCGCAAAGGCGGTAGAACCCAATAGGCTAGCGCCTACGAATACAGCTGATATAAGCAAATTGCGCATCATGAACTCCGTAAATATTGTGGGGTAGTGAAGTAAGGTTAAAGCATATTAATAGACGCGGTGACAGTGTGCCACTACTGCTGAGTCTACCCATGCTAAATATGTATGCTCACGAGTGAGGTTTCCTTCACCCGCTGAGGTGGTGTAGATGCGCTACGACAACGCGATCTATTTAAAATAGTGGATCTGTTAAACAGTTAGATTAACTGAGACACCGCGCGGTAAGCGAAATTCCTTACTTTCGATCGTTAAGCGTAATTTATAAGCAACTTGAGCGGCTGAGGTGTTCTTATATCCGCGTCATGATAAAGAGTCTAGTATGATTTTGTTAAGGATTGCAGGCTGTGTAGCAATTGAGCCAGAGTTCTGCGTCATTTAAATCATCTATAGATAAAACTGACTCAATATAAGGTGGTTTAACCTTACTATGGATATCGAACTCGCACGTACATTTTTAGCCATTACCCGCTGTGGCAGTTTTATTGCTGCTGCAGAACAGTTGTGCGTGACCCAAACGACCGTTACGGCGCGGATTAAAAACCTTGAAGCGCAACTTAAGTGCCCATTGTTTGTGCGTAATCGTGCGGGTGCGAGCCTGACCGTGCATGGCGAGCGCTTTGTGCATTATGCCCATCAGCTTATACAAACTTGGGAAGCGGCGCGCAGTGCGTTACCTTTTCCTGAGAGCTTACAGGTGCAGGTGCGCTTGGCTGCTGAAGCCAGCTTGTGGAATCCATTGCTCAAGGACTGGTTTGCGCAATTATCCAAACAGCAGGTCAGTTATGCGGTGAATGCCAGTATCTTTGATGCCAGTACGTTACGAGTTAAGTTAGAAAATGGTGAATTAGATGCAGTCTTGATGCATGAGCCACACTATTGGCCCGGTGTGCAGGTGGAGCAGTTACTTGAAGAGAAACTGGTACAGGTGCAATCAACAGTACAGCCCGATCCTTATATCTATGTGGATTGGGGGGCTTTGTTTCGCCAGCAGCATGATGCTGTTTTACCCGAACATGCGCACAGTGCCCTGCGTTGTAATTTAGGCCCGCTGGCGTTGTATACGATTTTAGAGGAAGGCGGGCGCGGCTATTTTAGAACACGAGTCGTAGAGCCGCATATTGCCGAGGGTACGCTGCAGCGGGTTGCCCATGCACCGGAGTTTTCTTGGCCGGTGTATCTTGTTTATGCTGATAAACAATCCTGTGCTGCACTGCAACATGCCTTATCGGCACTGCACACTAGCATCGCGCAAGAAACCAGCTGGCTGCAAATACAAGATCGCCCCCTGTACTAGAGTTGAGCCAGCAAACTGCGGTAGAGCGCCGCAATAATATCCGTTTGGGTAATGATGCCTGCCAGTTGGCGATGTTCATCAATCACCGGCATGGCATGCAAGCCTCGACTCGTCACTAAGGTCACCAATTCAATCAGCGGCGTATCAAAGTTAACACTGACCACAGGTGTGGTCATAATATGCTTGAGGCGCGTATAGCGCAGGTACTTTAGGCGATGGAAACGGCTGACCGGCTTGTCCAGCTCAAAGTATTTAAGCAGATCCACTAAAGTAATAATGCCAACTAAGCGCTGGTGTTGATCGACCACGGGTAAGACATGTAAACGGTGTTCTTTGAGGCGGTTCCAGGCTTCTTCTAACGGCATCTCAGGATGTCCTGTGCGTAAATCACGCGACATTACAGAGGCTGCGGTTAAGTACGCAGTGTTGCGCTTAAAGCTGTGTTGTTCAGTGAGGCGCAGCAACTCTTCGAGGTCTTCACGACGAATATCCACATAGGTGCCAAACTCATCTAGCGCGTGATCTAAATCCTCTTCATTGAAGCCGGTTCGGGCGCTCGGCACTGGGTCAGCGGTGTTGTGTTTGTTCTCGGTGGGCGCTGCAGGGACACGCGGGTAGGCGGTACCGGTTAAGTTATTAAACACTAACGCAATGCACAGCATCAAAACTGATTGGCTCATTATGGGTGCCAGTACAGCAAAACCTAGGGGTATTAAGGTTGGACTGAGCGCGACTGTTAAAGCTAAAGCGCAGCTCGGTGGATGCAGGCAGCGTAACGCTAGCATGCTAGTAATGGCTGCTAGCACAGCGACTGCAGCCCGTAATGCAGGCTCATCAATATACAGCGCACAAACGACGCCAACGCAGGCTGACAGCAGGTTGCCCGCCAAAAGCGACCAAGGATGGGCTAGCGGTGTCGCTGAGGTGACAAACAACAACACAGCTGATGCGCCAATAGGTGCTGCTAGGCTTAACGTAATTTGGCTACCAAATAACCAATAGTTGCAGATGACGCAGGCCAGTACACCCAGAAAGGCACCGCAGGCAGCACGCAGCCACTGTTTTTTGGGAATGTTTAAGGAGAGTGGAGTAAAAGCTTTAATCCATTGAGCGCGCACTAAGGTGTTCCTTGTTGATACACAGACAACGGCACAGAAGGTGCCGTTGTCTGTGTTGCTAGATAGATGGCTGCAGCGTTGTGTTTAGGCATTCAATGCCGTTTGTTGCGCCAGGTGTTCTGGCAAACAAGGACGCCCCGTTTCTTGTTCAACGCGCCGTGCTGCTGGCCGGTCATCAGCAAAGGGCAGCATGGCGGCGTGATCCATATCTAACTGAGTGATATGTCGCAGGCATAGATAGCCTGCGCCAACACAGATCAACCCCAAGATCATAAACATAGGTTATACCTCCGCACGTTGCATGGCTGGTTGCTGTTGCTCAGTGGGCTGACGCAAGGTTAACCAGGTATTGAGCAGCATAATAAACATGCCCAGTACAAAAAATGAACCACCGATTAAGCGGGCAATGTAGCCTGCATGCGATGATTGTAAGACTTCGACAAAGGAGTAAGACAAAGTACCGTCATCATTAATGGCACGCCACATCAAGCCTTGAGTTAAACCGTTAACCCACATTGCCGCGATATAAATCACCGTACCAATGGTGGCAAGCCAGAAGTGCACATTAATCAAACCGATGCTGTACATCTGTTTATGGTTCCACAGTTTAGGAATCAGATGGTACAAGCTACCCACGCTGATCATCGCTACCCAGCCTAATGCACCCGCGTGCACATGGCCAATGGTCCAGTCGGTGTAATGCGAGAGTGAGTTGACGGTTTTGATCGCCATCATCGGGCCTTCAAAGGTCGACATACCGTAGAAAGCCAGTGACACCACCAAAAAGCGCAGAATCGGATCGCTGCGCAATTTATGCCAGGCACCTGAAAGGGTCATCATGCCGTTAATCATCCCACCCCAACTGGGTGCGAGAAGAATCACCGACATGGCCATACCTAAGCTTTGTACCCAATCCGGCAGAGCGGTGTAGTGCAAGTGGTGTGGGCCCGCCCAGATATAAATCGAGATAATCGCCCAGAAGTGCACAATGGATAAACGGTAAGAATAAATCGGACGTTCCACTTGTTTGGGCACAAAGTAATACATCATGCCGAGGAAGCCGACCGAGAGAATAAAGCCCACTACGCTATGACCGAACCACCATTGCACCATGGCATCGGTGGCACCGCCATACACCGGATAGGATTTCATTAGCGAGACCGGAATCGCAATATGGTTAACGATATGCACCATAGCGGTGACCACAATAAAGGCACCGTAGAACCAGTTCGCCACGTAAATATGTGAGGTTGTACGGCGCATAATAGTGCCAAAAAACAGCCACATATAGGTCAGCCAGAGCACGGTTAATACGATCGCTAACGGCCATTCCATTTCGGCATATTCTTTGGTGGTGGTGTAACCCAGCGCATAACTGATCACTGTGGCAATCAGCATCGCTTGCCAGCCCCAAAAGAATAGATTGGCTGCGGTATCAGAAGGCAGCCGTGCATAGCAGGTACGTTGCACAATATAAAAGGATGTGGAAATCAGTGCACAGCCACCAAAGGCAAAAATCACTAAGTTGGTGTGAATAGGGCGGATGCGACCAAAACTGGTCCAAGGTAGATCGAAATTCAGTTGGGGCCAGACCAGTTGCGCAGCAATAAATGCGCCCATACTCATGCCAATCACACCCCAGATTAAGGTGGCAAGGGTGAATTGCCGGACTACGCTATAGTTGTAGGCGACCGTTTGCTCAGATGTAATATTCATAAGTGTTCTAGCGCAAGTGTCTGTCATTGCTCAGTTTTAGCCTTGAGTTATGGCAGGCAACGCCATCCTCCTTCAGAGTTGAAGATGCCTGCAGGCGTGTCCCCAAAGCATGGGAGTTGATCCTGCAGCAGTTGACGTAAATCAATAGCGCTATGCTAGAACGCAGGTTGTTTTCGATCTAATGAATATTGCTTGATTTTAATATCAATATTTATGCATTTAACGGTGTGCTTTATATTTTTAATGCAGTGGCGGCTTAATAAAGGGCTGAGCGCTGACAGTGAAAAAATAGCTTCTAGGTGATGGCGAGTTAATAGGCTGTCCAAGTCCCTTTGCTTTGGCGCTCACAAGCAGGCTTTAGATAGCGTGCATCAGTGTTGACGCCGTAGTAGTGAATATCTTGTATATAACCAATCCCGCCCGCTTGAGCATTACGACAGATACCAAAAGCGCCGATCGGGCATTGTTTAACAAAAGTAACGGTGGTTTTTTGCCCCTGCAATGAGGGCTGACAAAAGCCACTCTTAAACAGATGCTCAGGAATACTACGGTTTTGCTGGCAAATTTTGACTTTAACTCCTTGCCCTTCTGACTCAATGACACAGGCTTGAGCAAAAATCTGTTGGCTTAACAGTAACAGCAGGAGTGCAGAAAAAATGCGCATAAAAAGCTCCAGGCTAAGGAATATAGAGCCCTATCTTAACCAAGCCATTCGATGAGGAGAAGGAGCGCGCGCAGGCACAGTGTTTTTGCTAAGGTAGCGTCTTCTTTTTGGCTTGGTTAGGAGTCACTACGGCTATGTTGCAGCATATACCTACTCATGTGATTTCTGGTGCGCTGGGTGCCGGGAAAACCAGCGTGTTACGCAGTTTATTAGCGCAGCGTCCCAGTGACGAGCGTTGGGCTGTATTGATCAATGAGTTTGGCGATATTGGTTTAGATAGCGCTTTACTGGAGGGCGATCAAGAAGGCGTGAGCTTTAGCGAAGTGGCAGGCGGCTGCGTGTGCTGTATTAACGGTGTGCCGTTTCAAGTAGCGCTGGTGCAGTTACTGCGTAAAGCTCAGCCGGATCGGTTGTTTATTGAGCCATCAGGTTTAGGCCATCCGCTGCAGCTATTGGAACAATTAGGCGATGTGCCATGGCTGGATGTGCTCGCCGTGCAGCCGATGGTGCTGGTATTGGATGCGCAGAAAGTCACTAGCACCGCTGATATTGAACCGGACTTGCTGGCGCAAACAGGCTTAGTGCTGCTGAATAAATGCGACAGTGTGACACCTGAGCAAGAAGAAGATTGGCAGCAAGTCTTTGCTCCCATGCCCGTTGTTTGTACCCGTCAAGGTCAACTGGCTTATCACGCACTGCCGGGTCGTGAGCATAGGGCAGGTCAACAGCCGCTGCTGGATGGCTTTGCTAAAGCCAGCCCTAAGATGGGTGTGATTTGGACTGATCCACAGCAGCCGGTCTGCTCGGTGAATCAGCAAGATAACGGCTGGAGTATCGGTTGGCGTTGGCATCCTTCGCAGCAATTTGATTTGATGCGCATACAGCTTTGGTTGACGCACATGCGCTGGCAACGTGCTAAGTGTGTGGTGCACACCAATGCGGGTTGGTTATCGGCGAATGCCTTGGACGGGCAAAGTCTTCATTGGCAAAACAGCGAATGGCGTAAAGACTCACGCTTGGAGCTGATTTTTACTGAAGCGCAGGATCAGCAGCAGTTAAGTGCAGAGCTCGCCGCTTGCCGTGTTGTGCTGTAATTTTTCGGCCAAACAATAAGGAACAACAGCGCATGAATTTACAGTCTTGGTCATATATGACGTTGGCAGGCATCACTTTACGCGGCTGGCACAGTCCGCCGTCTGGTAAGCCGGTATTGCATTTTTTGCATGGTAATGGTCTGTGCGGGCGAGTGTATACGCCGCTGTTAGAACTGTTAAGTGCTGACTTTGATCTATGGCTGTGTGATATTCAGGGGCATGGCGCCAGTGATGCGGGTACGCATTTTATCGGCTGGAATCGCAATGCTGAGTTAGCGGTGGAGGCCTTTCAAGCGCAACGTTCGATCTTTGCTGATGTGCCGGTCTATGCGTCAGGGCACAGTTTAGGTGGTGTCTTAACCAGCTTAATCATGGGCAAGCATCCGCAGTTGTTCCGCGCGGCAGCCTTGCTGGACCCTGTAGTATTTCCACCGGCGGTGCAGGCGTATATGAAAATCACTGAGCATCTGCGCTTTACTGCCTTCAATACCTTAGCCAAGCGTACTTTAGCGCGCCGTGCACACTGGCCTGATCGGCAGGCTGCTTATGCCAGCTTAACGGGGCGTGGCACTTTTAAAGGTTGGACGGCGGATGGGCTTAGAGCCTATGTCGATCATGCGTTGCGTCCAGCGGATGAAGGTGGAGTGCAGCTCAAATGCCCTGCGTGGCTTGAAGCAGCGATTTTTAGTACGGCTCCCAGTTATTTATGGTCTTTATTACGCCAAGTCAAAACCCCAGTATTATTTTTGTATGGCCGCAGTACTTATCCCTTTGTGATCAAGTCCGCAGTCTTATGGCCAGGCTGTAATAGCGAGATACAATCTGAGCAGGTCGATGGCGGACACTGCTTTATGCAGGAATATCCGCAAGCGACTGCTCAGTGTGTGCGCGATTTTTTATTGCAGCATCACTGATTAAACTGTGCGGCTAAGGCGCGTAAGGCTTGCTCGGCATCAAAGACCTGCTCCAGCGATAGTTGCGCGCGTTCTGCAGTTAAGCCAAGGCGTTGGTAGAGCGCATCTGGAATGGCATTATATGCGTTAAGCCCCGTCTTACGCTGCATTAATAAGCGCTGAGCTAAGCAGATCAGATTGGCATAAGTGGCACAGTCACCTTGATAGTTTGGGTTATCTTGGTAGCGCAGGGCATACACCAGCTCATCGGGAATATGCCAGCACTGCATCAGCCAAGCACCCATTTGCTCACGGGTAATGCCTAGTAGATGGTGTTCAACCACGCTATGGCTTAAATGTAGATTCGCTTCTAGGCTGCGACAGACCAACGAAAAGTGTGGCGGAAACACATAGCCAAGCAAGGCAAAACCAAAGTTATGCAGCAGGCCAGCAAGGTAGGCCAGACCCGGTTCGGGTTTGATCTTGGCTGGCATCGCGCGTGTTAACCCTTCAATTAATGCGGCGGTATAAATTGCCTGCTGCCAATAGGGTTTGCAGTACTGAGGCTGATCTTTAGGTAAAGCGAGGGTTTTACTCAGAGATAAACCTAGCGCTAAGTTCACCACCAGATCAAAGCCTAAGACTCGCACAATAGCATCTTCAACCGAGCGTATCTTACCGGGTGCGCCATAGTAGGGGGATGCTGCCCAACCTATCACTTGTGCCGCCAGTGCTGGGTCGGTTTCCACTATGGATGCCAGCTCATCGACACCGGCCATGGGATCATCACGCAAGCGTAGAACTTTTTTTGCTGTGCTATTGAGCAGGGGTATTTCTAAGGTTTCTTCTAAACGCTGATGAATACGACGTGACGTCAAGCGCACCACTGCTTGATGAATATCTTCAGCATCATGGTTGACTGCGCTGTGATTGGGGTGCTGCTGCACAATCCGCTCAGAACAGCTGATACGTTGGCTGGTGCTGTATAAAGTATTCAGTGCTGCAGGTGTCACAGCAATCACCCAGCCCTGTATACCGCTATCGAGATAGGCGATCGGCTGGGTAAAGATTGCAGGATCACAGAGGCTATTGAGCTTCAGTAATTGCGGTAAAGCTGCGAGTGCCTGCAGATCAACGCGCGCTAATAACTGGGCAAGGACTGTGGGTGCGACTGCGCGCCATTCGCTTTGTGTTGTCGTATTCAGCTGTGACAGATTAAGGATATGCGTGCGCGGTATCAGCACTAGCAGTTGCTCGCCAGCATGCTCAAGTACAACCTGATGTAGGTGCAGTGCTGGATTAATGCTATCAACAGCGTGCACACTAAAAGCGATATCTGCAGCTTCTAGAGAGCGGGTAATGCGAGCAGGTAAAGTCGGTGTTGTGATCGACGCGGTAGTGGAATGGGGCATAAGGGTACTCTAAATATTTTTACAGCTGATGTGCTGTAAGACTAGTGTGGCTTAGACTTGCCCATATTGTTGGCCATGAGTCAGCCAGCGTTCGAGTAGCGGGCTCACATGTTGCGGCCAATGTTCCAGTAGTTGGCAGGCAGCATCGCGTACCGCAGGTAGCAAGTGTGCGTCGCGCATCAAGTCCGCGACTTTAAATTGCAGTAAACCCGTTTGTCGAATGCCGAGCATTTCACCTGGGCCGCGCAGTTCCAAATCTTTTTCGGCAATAATAAAGCCATCATTAGTTTCGCGCATAATTGCCAAACGCTCACGGCCAATTTGCGACAGTGGAGCATGGTAGAGCAGCACACAATGACTGGCGGTACTGCCACGGCCGACGCGCCCACGCAGTTGGTGCAGTTGTGCCAAGCCTAATCGCTCAGGATTTTCGATAATCATTAAGCTGGCATTGGGCACATCGACGCCCACTTCAATTACTGTAGTCGCAACGAGCAATTGCAATTGACCTTGTTTAAATGCATCCATCACAGTGGCTTTTTCAGCCGGTTTCATTTTGCCGTGAATCAGGCCCACTTTTTGTCCGGCTAATGCCAGAGTTAAATCTTCAAAGGTACTTTGCGCAGCTTGGCAGGTCAGTTCTTCAGATTCTTCAATCAGGGTGCAGACCCAATAGGCTTGGCGACCTTCTAAGCAGGCTGCGCGTACGCGTTCAATCACATCAGGGCGGCGTGTATCACTGAGGACGAGTGTATTTACCGGTGTACGTCCGGGTGGCAATTCATCCAGCACCGAGGTGTCTAAATCAGCGTAGGCACTCATGGCTAACGTACGCGGAATGGGTGTGGCCGTCATAATCAGCTGATGTGGACTGTAGATGCCATCCACGCCTTTTTTGCGCAAGGCTAAACGTTGCTGCACACCAAAACGGTGCTGCTCATCAATAATCGCTAAGGCTAGATTTTTAAACTGTACTTCATCTTGAAACAGCGCATGAGTGCCGACCACCATAGGTACGCCACTGGCAATCTTTTCCAGTGCGCTGACGCGTGCTTTACCTTTGATTTTTCCGGCCAACCACGCCACTTCAATATTGAGCGGCTGCAGCCATTTAGTGAAGTTAATAAAATGCTGTTCGGCGAGAATCTCTGTGGGTGCCATCAGAGCGACTTGATAGCCGGCTTCTAAAGCTTGTAAGGCGGCGAGGGCGGCAACCACGGTTTTACCTGCACCGACATCGCCTTGCACTAAACGTAACATGGGCGCGTCTTGGGCCAGATCCCAAGCAATTTCGCCACCGACTCGCTGTTGTGCACCGGTTGGGGTAAAGCCTAAGTTGTTTAAAAATAACTGCGGCAGCTTTTTAGCCGCTGGCAGTTGTGGTGCACGTTGCTGGCGCAGGCTCTCGCGTACACGCTGGATGGACAGCTGATGGGTGAGCATTTCTTCAAAGGCTAAACGCTGCTGCGCCCAGTGCACACCTTCAGCCAATTCATCGACAGCGGCATCCGGTGGAGGCTGATGCAAATAACGAATGGCTTGTTCAAGCGAGCCCAGATGGTGCTTTGCAATCATCTGCGGCGGCAACCAATCCGGTAAGCTGCGTGGGCTGAGAAAATCCAGCGCCTGCTCGCATAAAGCGCGTAAACGCAGTTGTGTTAGACCTTCGGTGGTTGGGTAAATTGCCGTCAGAGTGGTATGCAGTGCGGGTTCTTCATCAGGGTTATGCACGCGGTATTCAGGGTGGTAAATTTCTAGGCCAGTTGCGCCCGGGCGGACTTCGCCATAACAGCGCACTTGCACACCTTTTTCTAAAGCATTTTTTTGCGCCATACTGAAATGGAAAAAGCGCAAGGTTAAACCACCGCTGCCATCTTGAATACGTACCAGCAAACTGCGGCGTTTACCCATAACAATACTGGCTGCCATCACTACGCCGACTACCACTGCATCTTGCCCAGGGCGCAATGCGCCAATCGGGGTGATGCGTGTGCGGTCTTGGTAGCGTGAGGGCAGATGAAAGAGTACATCCTGTAGGTTTTCTATCCCCACTTTAGCCAGCTTTTCTGCCATGGCGGGCCCGATGCCTTTCAGCACGGTCACCGGGGTATGTACCAGTAAGTCACTCATGATTAGGGCTCAAGCGTGACTTGGGCAGCATCGCACTGACGGATCGCATCCATCAGCACATCAATCGCCTTAGGACGTGGAAAAGTAGCGCGCCAAGCAATGGCTACCGTGCGCGTCGGTGCTGGCGCAGTAAAGGGCCGCACAGCAATCACGCCTTCGGCATAACGGTGGTTCTCCACAGCGGACAATGGCAGTACTGATACACCTAAACCGGAAGCGACCATATGGCGAATAGTTTCTAAGGAGCTGGCTTCGACAGTGGTATAGCGGTTGTTGGGATTACCCACCTGTGTTGTGGGGCAGGCTTCCAGAACTTGATCGCGGAAACAGTGGCCTTCGCCTAAGAGTAATAAGCTTTTATCATTGAGCATGCTACTGTCGATGCTGTCTTTTTTGGTCCACGGGTGATCCGCTGGCAACAGAACGCAAAATGGCTCTTCATAGACTGCTTTCGTCAGTACGTCAGCGTCTTGGTAAGGCAGTGCAATAATAATTACATCCAACTCACCTTTACGTAATTTTTCGCGCAGCACATGGGTGAAGTTTTCTTCAATATAGAGCGGCATTTCCGGTGCGCTGCGGTGTAATAATGGAATCATTTGTGGGAATAAATAAGGGCCAACGGTATAGATCGCCCCCACACGCAGTGGCGCGGTCAACTGGTTTTTACCTGCTTGCGCCAATTCACGAATGGTTTGCGCTTGCTCCAACACGCGTTGCGCTTGCGCAACAATTGCCTCGCCAACTGGGGTTACACGTACAGCGCTTTTACTGCGCTCAAAAATCAGTACGCCTAAATCCTCCTCAAGCTTCTTTACGCCAACGGATAAAGTCGGTTGACTGATATGGCACATTTCCGCAGCGCGGCCAAAGTGTTGAACTTGGGCTAGAGCAACGATGTAACGAAGTTCGGTGAGAGTCATAGCTAATTCCCATTAGGATTAGGGTTAGCATAGCTGTTACATTAAATTGTGACCAATAATTCTGCTGGTTAGGCCAGTTATGGAGTCAATCTCAATGCAAAAGCCGTTACGCGTCGTCGTTGTTGGGTGTGGTGATATTGGTGGTCGTGTGGCCGTTTTACTGCATAAAAAAGGTTGGTTAGTGCATGGATTACGCCGTAATACTGCACAATTACCGGCTGGAATCTTACCTGTTAGTGCAGACTTAGATCAGCCTGAATGCCCCAGCGACTGGCCGCAGCAGCCGATTGATTATGTGGTTTACGCCATGGCTGCTACGAGTATGACTGAGGCCGGTTATCAACAGGCTTACGTGCAAGGCCAGCGTCATATGTACAGCTGGCTGGCGCAACATCAGCAGCAACCCAAGCGAGTGATTTTTGTCTCTAGTAGCGGTGTCTATGGTCAGAGTGATGATAGCTGGATTGATGAGGATTCAGCGACTGAACCTCAGCGTTGGTCGGGGCAAATTATGTTGGAGGCGGAGCAGTGCGCGATCAACAGCGGTCATCCTGCTACGGCAGTGCGCTTAACCGGTATTTATGGTCCAGGTCGTAATATGCTGATTCGCCGTGTCGCTGAGGGGTACCACGCCCCACATTTACACAGTTTTACTAACCGTATTCATGCTGATGATGCTGCAGCACTGATTGCCACTATCTTACAGGCAGATGCACAAGATCAAACGATTGAGTCGGTGTATTTAGGCGTGGATAACCAGCCGGTGGAACAGGCCGAAGTTGTGGCGTGGTTACAAGAGGAGTTGCAGGTGAAGAGCGTGCCAGACTTAGTTTTAAAGCCGCGTTCTGGTAGTAAACGCTGCAGCAATGCACGTGCTCGAGCTTTAGGTTGGGAGCCGCAGTACAAAGATTACCGAGAAGGCTATGCGGCGCAGTTAGCTGACTTATAAAGCCGCAGACTGCACCGCATTACAGTACTTAGCCTAAGTAGAGTACCGCATCCATTTCCACACAAGCATTGCGTGGTAATGAAGCTACACCCACTGCCGCGCGTGCTGGATAAGGCGCGCTAAAGTAACGGCCCATCACTTCATTCAGTGCAGCAAAGTTGCCTAGATCGGTTAAGAAAATATTCAGCTTAACGATATGGTTGAGTGAACCACCGGCTGCTTCAGCCACGGCTTTTAAGTTCTCAAACACCTGCACTGCTTGCTGCTCAAAACCTTCGACCATTTCCATAGTGACGGGATTGAGTGGGATTTGTCCTGACATATACACAGTGTTTTCAACACGCACTGCTTGTGAGTAGGTGCCAATAGCGGCGGGGGCGTGTTCAGTGCTGATAATGCTTTTGCTCATAAGGTACTCCGTTATTTAGACAACCCGCACGCCAGACCACTACAGCAAGCCCAAGGGCGCACGGTATAAAAGTGGTTAAGCGCGCATACGGGTAATACGGGAGACACCCGGCAAAGCACGTAATTTGCGAATAATACGTGCCAAATGCACACGGTCACTGACGCTAATACCCAATTGAATCACGCTAATACGGCCATCGCGTTCATCGACATTAATCTTATCAATATTGGCGTCGGCTTCACTGATAGTGCCGGCCAGCAAGGCGATTAAGCCGCGCTGATGAGCCAGTTCAATGCGTAATTCAACATTAAATTCGCCATCAATATCTTTGGCCCAAGTCAGGGGCACACATTTCTCAGGGTTATTGCGGAATTCGCTGATATTTTTACAACTATCACGGTGCACTACCATGCCTTTACCGGCAGATAAGTGGCCGACAATTAAGTCGCCAGGAATCGGTGTGCAGCAGCGTGCATAGTTCAGCACTAAACCTTCGGTACCGCGAATCACCAACGGACCGTCAGCGGCTAACGCGCTCATATCGGACTCTTCAGTCGACAATAAGCGTCGCGCGACCATATGCGCGGTACGGTTGCCTAAGCCAATATCTTCCAGCACATCATCACGTTCAGTCTGGTGATACTCTTTGAGTAGCACTTGCAGGCGTGCTTCAGGAATATCTTCAAAACGAGCACCGAGATTATCCAAGGCTTTGCTCAGCAAGCGTGTGCCTAAACTCACGGACTCTTCGCGCTGCTGTTGTTTTAGCGCATGACGAATATGGGTGCGGGATTTACCGGTCACAACAAAATTCAGCCAGTTGGGATTCGGCTGAGTATTGGGTGCAGTAATGATTTCAACAGTGGCACCACTTTCCAATGCTTGAGATAAAGGTGCTAAGCGGCGATTGACGCGGCAAGCGATGCAGGTATTACCCACGTCAGTATGCACAGCGTAGGCAAAATCGACCGGTGTTGAGCCTTTAGGCAGCTCCATAATGCGGCCTTTGGGTGTAAACACATAGACTTCATCAGGGAATAAATCGATTTTAACGTTTTCAATAAACTCTAAGGAGTTACCGGCGCTTTGCTGCAGTTCCAGTAGGCCTTTAACCCACTGACGTGCGCGAGCATGGTTATTGCGTTGACCGTCTTCTTTGGTTTTGTATAACCAATGCGCGGCAATACCATTATTGGCCAGTTCTTCCATTTCGCGGGTGCGGATTTGAATCTCAATCGGCACGCCATGCATACCAAATAAAGTGGTGTGCAGTGATTGGTAGCCATTGGCTTTTGGAATTGCGATGTAATCTTTAAAACGACCTGGGAAGGGTTTGTACAAATTATGTACGGCACCGAGGACGCGATAGCAAGTATCGACTTTATCCACGACAATACGAAACGCATACACATCCATAATTTCATTAAAGGCTTTACGCTTGCCGCGCATTTTTTTATAAATGCTATAGAGATGTTTTTCGCGCCCGCTGACTTCACCAGGCAAACCTTCGCGCTCTAAACACTGCGCAATGGATTCTTGAATTTTGTTAACGATTTCTTTGCGATTGCCGCGAGAATTTTTAACCGCTGACTGAATACGTGCGGCGCGCATGGGGTACATGGCTTTAAAACCGAGGTCTTCAAATTCAGCATAAATGCGGTTCATCCCCAAACGATTGGCGATGGGTGCATAAATTTCTAAAGTTTCTTTGGCGATGCGACGGCGTTTTTCAGGGTTGAGTGCGCCAAGGGTGCGCATATTGTGCAGGCGGTCAGCCAGCTTGACTAAAATAACGCGAATATCCCGCGCCATGGCCATAGCCATTTTACGGAAGTTTTCTGCTTGAGCTTCGGCTTTGGTGCCGAATTTCATTTGCGTCAACTTGGTGACGCCATCCACGAGTTCAGCAACGCTGTCGCCAAACTGCGCGACAATGGCTTCTTTAGGAATGCCCGTGTCTTCAATCACATCATGCAGCATAGCGGCCATCAAGCTTTGATGGTCCATATGCATATTGGCCAAGATCGTTGCGACAGCGAGAGGGTGAGTCACATAGTGCTCACCACTGCTGCGTAACTGGCCGTCATGTGCTTGTTGGGCATAATAGTATGCGCGGCGCACAGCATTGACTTGGTCTTTGCTTAAATAGGTTGATAATTGCCCAGATAGGCGATCTAAAGCAGGCACAGCTCACCTCCTGGTAGCAATACATCTTTATTTTTGCAATCAACGACCGGCACTCGTAGTAACGAGATTAGTTGTCGTCAAATGCTGCAAATAAAGGTTCTTCAGCAGTCATAGCTTCTTCTTCGGCAATGATTGCATCGGTGATTAAACCTGCTGCAATTTCGCGTAAAGCTAAAACAGTAGGTTTGTCATTTTCAACAGGCACTTTAGGCTCTTTGCCGCCGGTGGCTAATTGACGTGAACGCTTGGTAGCTAACATCACTAAAGCAAAACGGTTTTCAACGTTTTCTAGGCAATCTTCAACAGTAACGCGAGCCATGGTATTCCTCACAGAAAAAAGCAGCGCCGAAAGAGGCGCATTAACACAGACAGTTTAAGAAATAATGCGCGACAAAGAAAGTGTATAGCCAACTCTATCGCACAGATGGATCTATCGTAGCAGGTCGCACAGCAGTTGTGTGTGACGTTTTTGCTGGGTGTCGAGCAGTAATTGATTGCAATGGAAGATCGCTTTTAAATCTTGCAGGGCGGTGGTGAAATCATCATTGATGACAATATAGTCATATTCAACATAATGGCTCATCTCAGCAATCGCTTGCTGCATACGTAAATCGATCACATCCGCCGCATCTTGGCCGCGATTATGTAAGCGCTGACGCAGATCTTTATGGGTAGGTGGCAAAATGAAAATAGACTTGGCTTCAGGGACTAAATTGCGCACTTGCTGCGCACCTTGCCAGTCGATTTCTAGAATTAAATCATAGCCTTTGGCCAGAGTTTCTTTAACCCAAGAGTGCGAGGTACCGTACAAATTACCAAACACTTCAGCATGCTCTAAAAAGTCGCCTTGCTCGAGCATCTCCACAAAGGTCTCGCGCTGGGTGAAATGGTAGTTAACCCCATCCACTTCGCCAGGACGCATGGCGCGTGTGGTATGTGACACTGAGACACGCACGCGTCGCATGCTATCCATCAGTGCTTTAACTAAGCTTGTTTTCCCAGCACCCGATGGTGCAGAGACAATATAAAGCGTCCCAGTAGTGGTCATGCAATACCTATTAAAAGTTCAAAACGCCGCTAACCAGCAAAAGTACCGACCATAATGCAGAGGTTTGCTCTGAAAAGGTAGGTTTAACACTCGAAATGTGGCGGCGTATTAAAAAAGAATAGGCGCATTCTAGCAGTAATTGTTGTGCTGCTTCATCTGTAATTGCCAGAGAGCGACTCAGGTGTGGTTACTGATAGGTGCCGGCAATTAAACTGATCATGCTATCCGCTGCGCCAATATGCGGCAGAATTCGAATCACTTTATCTGGCCATTGCTGCTGTACCGCTGCTATTTCGCGGGGTACATCGCTGACCACATGACTGCCTGAAGCTAAAAAGTAGGGCAGTACAGACACTTCATTGACGCCGCGCTCAAAGCACTCATTCAGCGCGGTAGCAATCGACGGTAAGGCCAGTTCTAAAAAGGCCACTTGCACCTGCTGTACAGGTATCTGCAAGCGCTCAGCGACTTTGCCAGCTAGCACGCGAACTTCATTGTTAGAGGCTATACGGCGACTACCGTGCGCGACAATTAAAAGCTGTTTCATTATCGTTGTCCCTGTGGATAAGTGCTGCTAGCAGCGGAAAATATAGATGGGTTTATTTAGCGTGGGTGTTCATTGATTGGTCAACAAAAATAAGTTGATCGGTAGCGAAGCCCAGATCAGTCATACGCTTAATTAACTTTTGTTGCTGCGCGGGATCCAGAGTTGGCGTTCTCGACAATAACCAAAGATAGGATGTGTTGGTACTGGTCACCAGCGAGTACTCATAATCGTTGCCTAAATCAAACACAATATAAGAGCCATAAAAGGGCCCAAAGAACGAGACTTTTAAGTAGCCGGTGGCACTATCTTCAACAAAATAGGCCTTACCTTCGGCTTCAGCCCATTCTTGCTGGGCCTCTTTAAAACCACGGTTGATCACTTTGATACCGCCATCATCGCGCATGCTGTATTCAGCGGTGATCTGCTGCATGCCACGCTCAAAAGAGTGATCCAAGCGAGCGATTTCATACCAAGTGCCTAAATAGCGTTCGGC
>DASRNZ010000179.1:0-2633 GCA_035647155.1 Thiopseudomonas sp. | reverse complement strand
CTGTATATCTTGATCAGCCACCTGCAAGCGATTCGAGTCGCCTAAGAAGTGATAAACGAACTCGCTGGCTGGATTCTCATAGACTTCAGCAGGTGTACCAATCTGCTCAATCACGCCTTTATTCATCACTACGATGCGATCCGCCACTTCCATGGCTTCTTCTTGGTCGTGGGTGACAAACACTGAGGTTAGATTGATATCTTCATGTAGATCAGCCAGCCAGCGGCGCAGTTCTTTACGTACCTTGGCATCCAGCGCACCAAAGGGTTCGTCCAACAGCAGAATCTGCGGCTCAACCGCTAAAGCGCGCGCTAAAGCAATACGCTGGCGCTGACCACCCGACAGTTGCTCAGGATAGCGATCGGATAACCAATCCAGTTGCACCATACGCAGTAGTTCTTGCACTTTTTCAGCGATCACCGCTTCGCTTGGGCGCTCACGGCGTGACTTCATACGCAGACCAAAAGCGACGTTATCAAATACGGTCATATGGCGAAACAGCGCATAGTGTTGGAAGACAAAGCCCACGTTACGTTTGCGTACATCGCGACGTGAAACATCATCACCATTAAATAGAATATTTCCAGTATCTGGAGTTTCCAGGCCCGCAATAATGCGTAGCAAGGTGGTTTTACCACAGCCGGATGGACCCAGTAACGCAACCAGCTCACCGGCTTCGATGTTTAAATTAATATTATTCAGTGCAGTAAAATTGCCGAACTGCTTATGGACTTGGCGTACTTCAATACTCATGATTATTCGTCTCCATTATTGAGCTGACGGTTGATTCGTGATTCGCTCCATTGCTTCAGCAAGAGCATAAACAACGCCAAAATTAACAGCAGGCTGGCCACACTAAAGGCCGCAACGTGGTTGTATTCGTTATACAAAATCTCGACATGCAGGGGCAGGGTGTTGGTAAAGCCACGGATATGCCCAGACACCACAGAGACTGCACCAAACTCACCCATCGCACGCGCTGTACAGAGCACCACGCCGTACATCAGGCCCCATTTGATATTGGGTACAGTCACATGCCAAAACATCTGCCAACCACTGGCACCGAGTAAGCGTGCTGCTTCTTCTTCCTGAGTGCCTTGTTGCTGCATCAATGGAATCAGCTCGCGGGCGACAAAGGGCACAGTGACAAACAGTGTGGCCAAAACAATGCCCGGTACCGCAAAGATGATCTGAATATCATGCTCAATCAGCCACTCACCAAAAAAACCTTGTGCGCCAAACAATAAAACATAAACCAAGCCAGCAATAATCGGTGAGACCGAGAAGGGCAGATCAATTAGGGTAATCAACACACTTTTACCGTAAAAGTCATGCTTACTCACACACCAAGCCGCGGCAACACCAAACACCAAGTTCAATGGTACTGAGATGCCGACGGCGAGTAAGGTCAGTTTGAGGGCTGAAATCGCATCGGGCTCCAGCATTGAATCAAAAAAGTGCCCCACGCCCATTTTTAGTGCTTCAGTTAGAACAATAGTCAGCGGCAAAACTAAAAAGATAATAAACATCGCCCAAGCGCTAATGATCAGCAGTAAGCGGCCCCAGTTGGGTGCAGAGCGTGTTTTCTGGCCGGTGGTGGTTAATATAGTCGACATAGGTGTTCCTTAGCCTTTAGCAACGTGGCGTTGAAGAAGATTGATCAGTAGCAGTAAGATAAATGACACCATCAGCATCATCACGCCAATCGCCGTAGCGCCGACATAGTCGTATTGATCCAATTTCACCATAATTAACAGGGGCAAAATTTCAGTCTTACCCGGCATATTGCCGGCAATAAAGATCACCGAGCCGTACTCACCCACGCCACGGGCAAAGGCCAAGGCAAAACCGGTTAACCAGGCGGGTAATAACGCGGGCAGTAAAATATGGCGAAACACCTGCAGTGGTTTCGCACCTAGGCAGGCCGCCGCTTCTTCGATTTCACGCGGGATATCGGCCAATACCGGCTGAATGGTGCGCACCACAAAAGGCAAGGTGACAAAGGTCAGCGCTAAGGTGATCCCTAGCGGTGTATAAGAAATCGCAACACCCAGATCCGCCGCAAAGCGTCCAATAAAGCCATTCGGCGCATAGAGTGCAGTCAAGGCAATACCTGCTACGGCTGTTGGCAGCGCAAAGGGCAGGTCGATCATCGCATCAATCACCTTGCGCCCTGGGAAGCGGTAACGCACTAACACCCAAGCAAACAGGGTGCCGATCACACCATTGAGTAAGGCGGCGATAAATGCAGTACCAAAGCTGAGCTTGAGTGCAGCGATCACCCGTGGTGCGCTGACAATGGTGTAAAACTCTGCCCAAGTCAGCTGCGCGGCATAAATAAACATGCCCGCCAGTGGAATAAAGATCACTAAGCTGAGGTAGACCAAGGTGTAGCCCAGCGTGAGGCCAAAACCTGGAATGACGGGGGAGGTGCGTCGTGACATGGTGACTCGCCTTGTATTGATGGAGACCAGTGCGCCGTAAAGGGTGGCGTTAGGGTGCTTATCATAGGCGCTCGTGCTTATTCTTTAAAATACTGTTTTGTGATGCTCTTATTCTTTTAGGGTCTTAATGGTTGCGTGAGATTGATATTCTTTTTAGTTATAGATAAATTGTTTTTTATTCTTTTGTTG
>DASRNZ010000178.1:0-5210 GCA_035647155.1 Thiopseudomonas sp. | reverse complement strand
GCTTGGCACAGTTGGTTGGCTGGGCATCGCCTGAGCGTGCTAGGTATTAACACACCACAGTCCTTGGCTGTACTGGAAAATCGTTGGTGTGGATTGCGCGGCAGTGCGTGGTTAATTAGTGAATATTGTGGTGAGCAGGATATAATTGACCGCTTGGCTGCGTACGAAGATAACGACGTTGTGCCAGAGGCTGAGATTGTTGCGTTAGTTGAATTGTTGAACGCACTGATTCGTGAAAAAATCAGCCATGGTGATTTAAAAGGCCACAATATTTTATGGCACCAAGACCGCTGCTTTTTAATTGATTTAGATGCCATGCAGCAGCATCAGAGCATGCGCAGTTTTAGCCGCGCGTATTTAAAAGATCGCACCCGTTTATTACGCAATTGGCCGCACGACAGCCCATTGTATAGATTGCTTGATCAGCGTTTACCGCAGTTGCCCAGCAGCTGCCCTGAAGACTAAGAGGCAAAACGACCCATGGCACTGACTATTCTAGGCCTATCTGGCGCACTGAACCACGACCCATCGGCAGCGTTATATATTGATGGCAAGCTGATTGCCGCCGTTGAGGAAGAGCGTTTAGTACGCGACAAACATGCCAAAAATCGCATGCCTTATGAGTCTGCGAAGTTCTGTTTAGAACAAGCAGGGATTACCCCCGCGGATGTCGATGTGGTGACTATTCCGTTTGCGCCGATTAGCATCTTTGGTAAAGCGCGCTGGCACTACGCCAAGCGTTATTGGTATGCACCTGAGCGTGCATTAGATGCGATTTTGATGGGTAATCGCCGTTATAAGCGTTACTACAGAAAGATTCAGTGGTGCTTAGTGCAACTGGGATTTGACTTGAAAAAAGTTAAAATCGAGCCGGTCGAGCACCACTTGGCTCACGCTGCCAGTGCCTATTTGTGTTCTGGCATCCAAGAAAAAACCGCCATTATGGGCATTGATGGTAAAGGCGAATACGCTACGACCTTCTTTGGTTACGGTGAAAACGGCAAGATTCATAAAATCAAAGAGTTTTATGATCCAGACTCATTGGGCGGCCTGTATGGTGCGCTGACCGAGTTCCTTGGTTTTGAAATGCTCGATGGCGAATTTAAAGTCATGGGTATGGCGCCCTATGGCAATCCAGATTTATATGACTTATCACGTTTAGCCAAGTTTGAAGATGGCGAACTGGTGATTAACACCGAGTACGTCAACGTGGTGGGTGTGCGTCGCTATAAAGAGAAGGGCAAAGGTTTTTACTTCTCGCCTAAGTTGATTGAGTGGTTAGGTCCAAAACGCGAAGGTGATATTGCTGACGATCCCTATATTCACTACGCCGCTAGCATTCAAGCGCTGTTTGAAAAGCTTTCTTTAGAGATGATGGATTACTACCTCGGTGACATTCTGAAAGACACTGGCCGTCTTGCTTTTGCTGGTGGTAGTGCGCTGAACGTTAAACTGAATCAGAAAATCATTGCTCGTGATGATGTGAAAGAACTCTTTGTACAACCAGCCGCCGGTGATGCTGGTACTGCAGTGGGTGCCGCGGCCTATATTTCACAAAAGCGTGGCGTACCAGTGGAGAAGATGGAGCATGTTTATCTTGGCCCTGAGTACACTAACGAAGAAGTGATTGCCGCCTGTGCCAAACACGCAGGCAAGCCGCAGTGGCAGAAAATCGACAACGTACCTGAGCATATCGCCAAAATCATGGTCGATGGTAATCCAGTGGCCTGGTTCCAAGGTCGCATGGAGTTTGGCCCGCGTGCCTTAGGTGGTCGTTCTATTATTGGTTGCCCCAGTATTCCAAAAGTGGCCGATCGCATTAACGAACAAATCAAGTTCCGCGAACGCTGGCGCCCATTCTGCCCGTCAATGCTGGATACCGTGGCAGAAAAAATGCTCAAAGTGGATCATCCATCGCCCTTTATGACCTTCACCTTTGAAGTCAGTGATGAGTGGAAAGCCCGTGTACCTGAAGTGGTGCATGAAGACGGCACTTCACGCGCACAAGTGTTGGAGCGTCAATACAATCCACGCTGGTATGACTTGATGCTGGAGCTGGAAAAGCTCACGGGTAATGGCGTATCACTGAATACCTCGTTGAACCGACGTGGTGAAGCCATGGTCTGCTCGCCCAAAGATGCGCTGGATATGTTCTATGGCTCAGATCTGCAGTATTTGATTATGGAAGATATTTTGGTGGTTAAGGAAGAACAGGCTGATGACAGTAACTAGCACTGCGCAAATGACTGCAGAGCCATGGGTTCTGCAGTTTAGCCATGGCTATGACGGGCCTTTTATGGATTGCGCGCGTCAGTATGCCGCGTTGTTTAAAGACACAGAGTACAAAGTGTGTACAGTGTATTTAACCGGCCAGCCTTGCGATGAAGTTGCCCAGGGCAGTGCGTCTGATGAAGTGATTTTTTTAAATTACAGCAGCAAACAAGTCCGTGGGCTAAAGCTTGCTGCGATTAAAGACTTTAAGAAAATCGTTGCCAGCCGTAATTTTACTCTATGCATCGCACATCGCTTTAAGCCGATTTATATCGCCTTATTCGGCTCGAAACTACCAGTGATCGGCGTGCATCATGCCTTTGGTGACTATAAACGTCGCTCAAGACAGTGGTTGGCCAATCACTTCCGTGACCGCTTGCGTTTGCTGGGTGTATCCAATGCGGTACGTGATGATATGCGCGCATGCTTGCCTAAGTTCAAACCTGAAAATATCGAAACGCTGTATAACCGCATTGATGTTGAAGCCGTGCAGGCTGAGCAAGTCAGCCGTGAGGCTGCACGTGAGTTTCTTAACTTACCTTTAGATGCTTGGGTGGTTGGTAACGTTGGCCGTCTGCATCCTGATAAAGACCAAGCTACTTTGATTAAAGGCTTTGCTAAAGCATTGCCTGATCTGCCAGCAGGCAGTTTGCTCGCCATTATGGGCAGTGGTCGCTTAGAGCAACAGCTCAAACAACTGGCAGTGGATCTTGGTATGGCTGATAGCGTACGTTTTCTTGGCCAAGTGCCGAACGGGCGACGTTACTTTAAAGCCTTTGATTTGTTTGCACTGACTTCCGATCACGAGCCGTTTGGTATGGTGTTGCTTGAGGCGATGGCGGCAGGTGTGCCGGTGATTGCGACCAACTGCGGTGGGGCAAAAGAGGTGGTGAGTGATTCTGAGTATTTATTTGAGCTTGGGGACGTTGCAGGGTTAGCGAATTTAATGAGGCTAATAAGTCAGCAAAACGATATAAAGGTATTTGATTTAAGTGAGTTTTCCGATGTTAGCGCAATACATCGGTACGCAGCACTAGAGGCTGTGTTTTTTGATTAGTTTTGTGGGTAAAAAACTTTACTTATTAATTCAGTCTTTGACAGGCTTTAAAAAAGTTCTGGATGCTGCAAACCTAGATATAAAACTTACTGCTAAAGATATCTCTAAAAAAACACATATTCTTATGGAAGAGAACAGCTCTCTAGGCAGAATAGAAGTGGCTTCTGTATCGCTTAAAATAGGCGCTTATAGTTTTTTTAGGAGTGGAGTTGTTTCTTCAGACCTGATGATTGGACGATTTTGCTCCTTAGGTGAGAATATCCATATTGGCGTCAATGCGCAGGCTCATCCAACAGATTGGGTCAGTAGCAGTCCCTTTCAGTACGATAAATCCTTTAAAAGAACACCTGTACGGCTTTCTTATACAGTCAATATGAGTAAAACATCTATTGGTAATGATGTGTGGATTGGTGAGGGCGTCTTAATTATGGAAGGCGTCAGGATTGGTGATGGTGCTATTGTTGCCGCTAGAGCTGTGGTTATTAAAGATGTTGCGCCTTATTCCATCGTTGGTGGTATTCCTGCTAGGGTTATAAGAGAACGTTTTTCGGAATCGTTGACTCAAGAGCTACTAGATACACAATGGTGGAATTATTCTTTAGACGCTATGGCTGATTTCACATTTGATAAGCCTGAAGAGTTTCTGAAGCAGCTGCATGTGAGTAAAGTAAAAGAATCCAACTATAAAAGTTATGCAGTAGTAAGAAGTAGAAAGAATTTTAAAATAAAAGAGTTGGTGTGATTTGTCTATATCGAGCTGCAATAGAAAATATAGAAGTAGTTCTTATAAGCCTTCTTCTGAAAGTATTAAAACGGTGATTAATTTTGACTAAAATTAAAGTCCTTCAATTGCACCCTAAGTATAATATTAAAAAGATTGATATTTCTGACTTGGGCGAGCAGATATTTAAGGCATTACCTGAAGATAGATATACAACTGTGAATGGTTTTTTTTCAGGAAAACCGGAGAGAAATGACCCCGTTAGCTGTGCAGGTCATTCTATATATTTTGAGTTCACCGATAAACAGCTTAAAGGCTTAAGAATAACTGCTTTGTGGCAGCTGTATAAGTATTTAAAGAAAGAACAGTTTGATGTGGTGATTTGTAATCGATATAAGCCGGTTAATATGCTGTTAACCTTGTCACGTTTTTTAAATATTCCGCTATGCATTGGTATTGCGCATGGCTTTGGTGACTATGATCGAGCTTATAGACGTCAACAAGTTAAAAAAAGAATCAATAAAAACTGGAAGTTCGTCGGTGTTTCTCCAGCAGTAAAAGATTATTTACTGGGCTTGAAATCAGGCTTTACCGAAAAAAACACAGTATCCATTACCAATGCGATTGATACTGAAAAAGCTAAAGAGATCATCCTTGATAAGTCCACCGCTAGAGCAGAACTGGGGCTTGATCAATCTATTGAGATTATCGGTGCACTAGGCCGTCTAGTGCCGTTAAAAGGGCATGCCAACCTCATAAAATCTTTTGCATCGATTAGCATCGATTACCCTAATGCACATTTAGCAATTATTGGTGATGGGCGTGAAAAAAATAATCTGCAGAACTTAATTTTAAGTTTAAAACTTGAAGATCGAGTGCATTTATTAGGATTTCAGCCGGATGCAATACGTTTAGCAAAAGCATTTGATATTTGGGTGATGCCTTCTTTTAAAGAGGGCTTGGGATTAGCTTTGCTTGAAGGTATGTGTGCGAAACTGCCTATTATTGCCTCTAATGTTCCGGCTATGCTGCCTTTAATTAAAGGAGCGGGTGGTATTGTTATTGATCCGCATAATATTGAAGACATAGCAGAAGCGCTTAAGGCTTATTTAGATAAAAGTGTTCAGGAAAGAGTCGAGCTTGGCCAGCGTGCTTATACAT
>DASRNZ010000177.1:0-10678 GCA_035647155.1 Thiopseudomonas sp. | reverse complement strand
GGCCACCGAAGCCTTCCGCCTCACCGCCAGCGGTGTGCGTGATGAAACCCAGATTCACACCCACATGTGCTACAGCGAGTTTAATGACGTGATTGATTCAATCGCAGCCATGGATGCCGATGTAATCACCATTGAAACCTCACGCTCAGACATGGAGTTACTGGAAGCCTTTGAGACTTTCCATTATCCAAACGATATTGGTCCTGGTGTGTACGACATTCACTCACCGCGAGTGCCCGACAGCGAAGAAATGGCTAACCTGCTACGCAAAGCCGCCAAACGCTTGCCGGTAGAACAACTGTGGGCTAACCCCGACTGCGGCCTAAAAACCCGCGGCTGGCCAGAAACCAAAGCGGCACTGGAGCACATGGTGAAAGCAGCGCAACAGCTGCGCGAAGAATATGCCAAGGTGGCGTAAGGGACGGGCAGGGATGCCATTTATGTAAGGCCTGAACTCAGGCCAATCAAAAGGCGCTTCTGTAATGGGAGCGCCTTTTGTTCTTTGCTTGATAGCTTGTGACGATCGCTTTATTCAGTACTTGTCTTGCCGTGCAAAATTTCTGGTTGGCAGAGCGTGCAGAAGGTATTAGCGTGGGCTGGGTCACTATTTTGGATCAAGACAAGTTAGCCGATATTTTGCACTTACCGGATCACGTTTATTCGCTGGCGTATTTGTGTGTAGGTTATGTCAGTGAATTTTTAGATCAGCCAGAGTTAGAAACCAAGGGTTGGCGTTCACGCTTACCGTTGGAAAGCCTGTCCATCATAATACTTGGCCAGAGGCGTTGGATGACCAAGCTTTGCTGATCAGTTTGAGAAGTAATCAGCTGCACTCTCCATTGATGCTGCGGTCATTCCAGTTGTTACCCTTATTCGACCCTCTGCAAAAGTTAGCAAAGAAATCTTAATGCCTTCATGAGCAAATGAAAGTCGTGCTTCAGGTGAGGGTGGCATTGCGCTACGAGTGTTGTAGGCATTTTGTCATCTAAGCGTCACTGCATTGTCATGGTTTTCTATAATAATAGCCCGCATTCGATTAGCGGGAAGTCACTATGTCCATGTCAAGTCATTCCGATATTGTCGTTATTGGCGGCGGTATTCTTGGATGCTCCATTGCCAGTTATTTAAGTCAGCAGGCTAGTCTTGAAATTACAGTAGTTGAGCGTGGTGGTTTAGCTGAGCAAACCACTAGCCAAGCTGCTGGCCTTTTAACTCGGATTCGCTCGTCAAAGGCATTGACTGTTTTGGCCATGGAAACCTTTGCTGCCATTGATCAGCTGGCTGAGCATACTGGCGAGTTATTGCCTTTGCAGCGGGTTGGTAGCTTGCAAGTGGCAGCATCTGAGCAAGGCTTGCAGCAGCTAAATAGGCTGGCAACACAGGCTGCGGCGTTTGCGCAAAGTAGTGAATGGTTGCAGCCTGCTGATGCTGAACAGCTAGCGCCTTGGTTGTCTTTAACTGAGCAAACACGCGTACTGTATTTGTCTGATGATGGCTATATCGATCCTTATGCGTTGTGTATGGCTTATGCACGTGCTGCTCGCAATCGAGGGGTGGTCTTTCGTTTGTATCAAGAAGTCACCTCAGTGCTGAATGAGGCGGGCAAGGTATATGGGGTTCAGTTAGCCAGTGGTGAAATCTTACATGCCGGTTTGGTCATTGACGCGGCAGGTCCATGGAGTACTGCTTTAGCGCGACAGCAAGGGATTAATTTAGCGATGGCTCCAGTGCGCAGTCATTATTGGATTTCAGCGCCTCACACGCAAGTTGCGCGCGGTGCTCCTATGACTATTTTGCCTGATAGTGGTTCTTATGCCCGCCCCGAAGTGGGTGGTTTGCTGTTTGGGATGCGTGACAAAAATGCTGTGACGGCTCACCCCGCTGATCTACCAAATAATCTACAGGGCTTTTCTTTTACCGAGGATGCTAATGGTGATGAAGCTTTGGCTAATGGGTATGCGGCGCTGCAACAACAATGTTCGTTATTGGACGAGTTGGATTTAGCCCACTATATCAGCAGCGTGTCTAGCTACACTCCAGATAACACCCCCTTAATAGGCGCAATGCTAGGGGTTGAGGATTTTTTTGTGGCAACAGGGTGCTCAGGTGCTGGGGTTGGATTATCCGGTGGGATTGGGCGTTTAGTTGCTGATTTAGCCACAGGCTGTACTCCTTTTATTGATCCTACTGCTTTTCGTTTAGACCGCTTTGGTGCGGTTGATTCTTTTGACCCAGATTTTATTCAACGTTGCGCAGCAGCGCGTGCTCGCAAACGTTCTGGTTAGACCTTACGGAGACTTTAATGAACTCACAAGCACCTTATTTACTCACCCCAGGTCCCTTAACTACCAGTTTGTCGGTGAAGCAGGCCATGCTTAAAGACTGGGGGTCTTGGGACAGTGAATTTAATGACATGACAGCGCAAATTTGTCAGCGCCTGTTGTCTGTGGCGGGTGCAGAGCAGACGCATGTTTGTGTACCGGTGCAGGGCAGCGGTACTTTTGCAGTAGAGGCGGTTTTAGGCACCCTGATTGATCCCGGTAGCTATACGTTGGTGTTGATGAATGGTGCATATGGGCAGCGTGTGGGTGAGATTTTAGAGTACCTCAAACGTCCGTATATGGTGCTTGATAAAGGTGACTATGCACCACCCCGCGGCTTTGAAGTGGCTCAGTTATTAGAGGCCAACCCACACATTGAACAGGTGGTTCTGATTCATTGTGAAACCAGCTCAGGGATTCTTAACCCGCTAGAAGAAATTGCTGCAGTGTGCGCGCAGGCGGAAGTGCGCTTGATTTTAGACAGCATGAGTGCTTTTGGTGCTGTGCCAGTCAATATGGCTGATCTACCTTGTGCCGCACTGATTTCCTCGGCTAACAAATGTTTTGAAGGGGTGCCAGGGTTTGGTTTTGCCTTAATTGAACGTCAATGGTTGGAAGGAGCGCAGGGGCGGTGCCATAGTTTATCGTTAGATTTATATGAGCAGTGGCGACATATGGAGAACAGTGGCAAGTGGCGTTATACCCCACCAACTCATGTGATTGCTGCTTTTTTACAAGCACTTAAAGAGCATCAAACCGAAGGTGGTGTACAAGGGCGTTTGGCTCGCTATACCCGTAATCGTGACCGTTTAGTGGCCGGTATGCGTGCCTTAGGCTTTCAGACATTATTAGATGATGAATGGCTGTCGCCCATTATTACCACCTTTTTATCACCTAGCAGTGAGTCGTTTGATTTCACTCAATTTTACGCTCAGATCAAGCAGAAGGGGTTTGTGATTTATCCCGGAAAGCTGACAGTAGCGGATAGCTTTCGTATTGGCTGTATTGGTCAACTGTTTGATGAGCAAATTGATGCAGTATTACTGGCTGTTTCCCATGCGTGCATGCAAATGGGGATGACTGTACCTGTACCTGCGCCGAATTTGTTATCGCCTCAATTAAAAACTGCTTAAAGGATTTGTTATGTACCGTTATTCCCGTTCGTATGTTGGTCCAGTTCAAGCCGTTATTTTGGACTTGGCTGGAACCTGTATTGATTTTGGCTCTTTGGCTCCGATTCAAGCGTTTTTAAAGTTGTTTATGGATGAAGACTTAGCGATTACAGAGGCAGAGGCGCGAGGCCCGATGGGGACAGAGAAACGCGAGCATATTCGTCAATTATTAGCGATGCCACGCATTGCCCAAGCATGGAGTGAACTTCACGATGCAGTACCTCATGAGGGTGATATTGAGCGTTTATACCAAGCTTTTTTACCGTTGCAAACAGCCGCTATTGCCGAACGTTCTGAATTGATTGGTGGAGCCTTAGAGTTGCAAGAATTTGCCCATAATCATGGTATTCGGTTGGGTGTGAATACCGGTTATAGCCGTGAAATGTTTGAGGTAATGTTGCCTGCGTTAGAGCGTCAAGGTTTTCAGCCACAAAGTATTGTTTGTGCGACAGAAGTGCCGCAGGGGCGCCCAGCACCTTATATGAGTTTGCGCGGCATGATGGAGCTGGGTGCGCAAGCAGTGCAAGCCTGTGTGAAAGTGGATGATACCGCGACAGGTATTGAAGAGGGGTTAAATGCCGGCATGTGGACTGTGGCGGTGGCTGCATCCGGTAATGCCTTAGGGTTATCAGAAGAGCAGTTTTTTAGTTTGTCCGAAGTGGAGCGTAGCCAGCGTATTGCCGTAGCGCGTAGCAAAATAGCGCAGTCTGGAGCTCACTATGTCATTGATTCCATTGCTGATTTGCCCCGTGTAATTCAGTGCATTCAAGAGCAATTACAGCTTGGTGCTCGCCCCTAAAAAGAGCTGAAAATTATTTAGGATTGTCACGAAATTGCAATTTTAGCTGCTTATCATGGGCTGCAATAAGAATTTTGGTCAGTCAATGATGACCTCTTGATATAACCATAAGGAAGGCTACGTGAAACTTTTCAAATCAGTGCTAGCTCTTGCTCTTTGTAGTGTCGTTGCTGGTGTGCAGGCGCAAACAGAATTGACGGTTTATACCGGGTTGGAAGCCGACTCGCTGAAAAAATACGCCCAACGTTTTAATGAAGATCACCCAGATATCAAAATTAATTGGGTGCGCGATTCAACCGGAGTAATTACAGCACGTTTACTTGCCGAGAAAGATAATCCGCGTGCTGATGTGGTGTGGGGGCTCGGTGGTACCAGCTTACTGATTCTGAAAAACGAGAATATGCTGCAACCATATAAGCCAGCGGGTTTTGATCGGCTTTCTGCTCAGTTCAGTGATCAAGCACCAGAGCCTTCTTGGGTCGGGATGAATGCCTGGATGGCTGCTTTGTGTGTGAATACCATTGAAATGGAAAAGAAAGGACTGCCAATGCCAAACAGTTGGCAGGATCTGACTCAGCCTGTGTATCAAGGGCAGATTGTGATGCCCAATCCAAGTTCATCGGGAACAGGCTTTTTAGATGTCTCAGCTTGGCTACAACTGATGGGTGATGATGCGGGTTGGGCTTATATGGATGGATTGCATAAGAACATTAATCGTTATACCCATTCAGGTTCTAAGCCTTGCAAAATGGCAGCCACTGGTGAAGTGCCTATTGGAGTGTCTTTTGCTTTTCGTGGTGTACGTTTAAAGCATCAAGGTGCGCCGATTGAGTTGGTGTATCCAAGTGAGGGGCTGGGTTGGGAAGTGGAAGCTGCAGCCATTATTAAAGGCACTACTAAAACGGCAGCAGCTAAAACTTTAATGGATTGGGCAGTCAGTCCAAAAGCTATGCAAATGTACAACGAAGGTTTTGCCATTGTGGCATTACCGGAGGCCGTGAAACCGGTTAAATACTTCCCCGAACATGCACAAGAACTGCTCATTGACAATGATCTTGCTTGGGCGGCAGAGCATCGCCAAGCAATTTTGAGCAAATGGCAGCAACGCTATGACGGTAAGTCTGAAGCGCAATAAGTGTATGCACAGCAATAGACTCTAATAAGGCGGAGGATGGCAACATGCAAAAGTCCACTCAAGGCAGTCGACTAGTAGTGAAAAATGTCAGCAAAGATTTTGGCAGTTTTTCTGCGCTGCGCAATATCAATTTAGATATTCAGCCGGGTGAGTTGGTGTGTTTTTTAGGGCCATCGGGCTGTGGTAAAACCACCTTACTCAGAATTATTGCTGGCTTAGAGCAGCAGACGTCTGGGACGCTGTTTCAAGGAGAAGAGGATATTTCTTTGCAGCCGCCCAGTGCGCGTGATTTTGGCATAGTTTTCCAGTCCTATGCTTTATTCCCTAATATGACCATTGCCGACAACGTAGCCTATGGTTTGCGTTGTTTACGCGTGCCGAAGGCTCAGATTAAAACGCGAGTAGCTGCGCTACTAGAGACTGTAGGTTTGCCGGAGCAGGCGAAGAAATATCCAACTCAGTTGTCAGGTGGTCAGCAGCAACGTGTTGCACTGGCGCGTGCTTTGGCGCCCAATCCAGGCTTGTTATTGTTGGATGAACCATTGTCTGCTTTAGACGCTAAAGTGCGTCATCACTTACGTACTGAAATTCGTCAACTGCAACAAAAACTGGGTGTGACGACCATTATGGTCACCCATGACCAAGAAGAAGCATTGGCGATGGCTGATCGGGTTGTGGTGATGAATAATGGGGTGATTGAACAGGTAGGCACACCGATGGAGATTTATCAGCAGCCTGCTTCTGCCTTTGTTGCTGAGTTTATTGGATCGATGAACTTCATTGGTCATTCTGCAGTAACAGGTCGCTCGGCACAATTGGATGCCCGAGTGTTGGCGTTAAAACAGCCTATTTCGGCGGTGCAGGATAATATCCGTTTAGCCATTCGACCTGAAGATGTGCATTTACAGTCTTTAGATGGTCCAGGTTGGACGGCACAGGTCGAATATTTGGATTACTTAGGTGCCTTTATCCGTGCTCAAGTGACCTTGCGCGAGTGGGACTTAAGTTTGCTCGTGGATGTTGATCCGCGCACCGCACGTCAGTTAGGTTTAAGCCGTGGTTCTTGGGTGAATGTCACCTTGCCTTCTGACTCACTGCACTGTTTTGCAGCTTGAGCAGCATCTTGTTTTTTACTGAATGATGAACTTATGAATCTTCCTGCATCTGGTGCCCGATCTATGCCACTGATGGTTCAGCTCAGTCAGTTGCGTCACCGATGGGGTTTTACCTTATTGCTATTAATGGGGTGCGCTACACTGACCTTGATCGTGTTCGCACCACTGTATACGCTGCTTTCAAAAAGTGTTGAAAACAAAGCAGGCGAGTTTGTTGGGCTGGCTAACTTTGCGCAGTATTTAGGCTCAAGTGCCTTTGAGTCGGCTTTTTTTAACTCATTATGGGTTGCTGGTTTGAGTACTGTGCTGGTGGTGTTATTAGCTTTCGTTGCCGCTTGGGCCTTAACTCGCACGCGTTTGGCTTTAACGGGGCTTATTCGCGGTATTTTGATCGTACCTATTTTAGCGCCATCGTTATTATCCGCGATCAGCTTGGTCTATTTATTTGGCAACCAAGGCCTGCTAAAAAGTTGGCTCTTCGGAGCTGATATTTATGGTCCTATTGGCGTTGTTTTAGGTTCAGTATTTTGGACCTTTCCTCATGCGCTCATGATTGTTTTAACTTCTATGGAAAATGCTGATGGTCGGCACTATGAAGCTGCAGCTTCACTTAAAGCCAGTCCGTGGCGCATTTTTTGGACGGTCACGGTGCCAGGTGCTCGTTATGGTTTAATCAGCGCAGCGTTTGTGGTGTTTACCCTAGTGATCACTGACTTTGGCGTGCCGAAAGTGATTGGCGGTCAATTTAATGTATTGGCCACTGATATTTATAAGCAAGTTGTGGGGCAGCAACAGTTTGAAATGGGGGCCGTGGTGAGTGTGCTGTTGTTAGTACCAGCGCTATTAGCTTTTGCTGCAGATCGTTATGTGCAACGCAAGCAGATTGCTAGTTTTACAGCGCAGTCAGTACCTTATCGACCTAAGAAAAATAAACTCCGTGATGCTGCAAGTTTGTTGTTATTACTGCCCACAGTGCTCTTCATTTTGGCGATTTTAGGAACAGCGGTATATGCCTCTTTTGTTACCTTTTGGCCTTATAACTTAGATTTAAGTCTGAAAAACTATCAATTTGACTTGATGGATGGCGGTGGTTGGGGCGCTTACTTTAACAGTATTCAGATGGCTCTAGGGGTGATGGTTCTAGGTACTGTGTTGGTCTTCTTTAATGCATGGTTGATGGAGCGGACACCGCAATCATCCGTGGTGAAGGGGTTATTTCAGTTATTGGCCATGTTGCCTTTGGCTGTGCCTGGTTTGGTGTTGGGCTTGTCGTATATTTTCTTTTTTAATAACCCTAATAATCCATTAGGCGTGATTTATGGCTCGCTGTTTATTTTAATCCTTTGCACTGTGGCTCATTTTTATGCGGTATCTCATTTAACTGCTGTGACCGCAATTAAACAGTTGGATCGTGAATTTGAGGCCGTAGGTGAGTCGCTCAAAGCATCACGCTGGAGAGTGCTCTTTACCATCACTGTACCATTATGTTTACCAGCAATATTAGATGTGGCGTTGTACTTGTTTGTGAATGCCATGACCACAGTATCTGCAGTTGTGTTTTTGTACGGTCATGAGTCGCAATTGGCTTCAGTGGCTGTACTTAATATGGATGAAGCAGGTGATACTGCTGCCGCAGCAGCTATGGCGGTATTAATTACTGCAACCTGTGCTGCTGCTAAATTGCTGCAGGGGGTATTGCGCTTCTGTTTGGATCGTAAAACTAAGGTTTGGCGGCAGGGTCGAGTATGAGCTTGGCTGCGATTTTTATAGTGCTGTTGTCAGCACTTACGCATGCCAGTTGGAATTTATTTGGAAAAAGCGTCAGTCCCAGTGGCGCTTTTTTTTGGCACAGTACTTTTTGGGGAAGCTTGCTTAGCGTGCCAGTATTGCTTTGGTACTGGGATGTTTTAAGTCTTTTTACCGTTAATATTTGGTGGCTAATTGTACTGTCCGGTTTGTTTCAAGCTTTGTATTTGAGCACTTTAGCAGCGGCTTATCGACATGGTGATATGTCGGTGGTGTACCCCATGGCTCGTTCTTCGCCATTGATTATCTTACTTATAGGAACATTATTTTTAGGCACCGCGGACCAGATCACTTTTTTGGCCGTGTTGGGTATTGTGCTGATTGTAGGTGGGTGTGTGATTTTACCCATGCGCTATATGCGTAGTTTTAATCGTTCCAATTACATAAATTTAGCTACGTTATTTGCCTTGTTGGCAGCGCTCAGTACAGCGGGTTATTCCTTAGTGGATGATAGAGCCACGCGCCAGATTCGTGAATTGCCACAGTTGGTGATTGGCAGTGGTGAGGTGGCGCTACTGTTTGTGATTTTACAAGCTTGGTCGGCTTTGATTTGGTTGTCGATCGGAGTGCTCTGTCAGTCTAAAGAACGACAATTGATGAGTACTTTGTTTGCTAACTGGCGCAGTACTATGGCAGCTGGAGCTCTGATTCTAGTGACCTATGCATTAGTTGTTTGGGCCATGGCTTATGCAGACGATGTGAGTTATGTGGTGGCTTTTCGTCAGATCAGTATTCCTATTGGTGTTGTATTGGGCTGGTTATTTTTAAAAGAATCAATGCATGGGCCGAAGATCATAGGAACTGGAATCATTTTGTTAGGATTGTTTTTGGTCGTCTTGGGCTGAGGTAGATGATTTCTGTATGGTGGAGCCCCTCTTACCAAACTGCGTAAGAGGGGCAGGGGATTGATTCATATTAAGTGGACAGTTTATCTTGGGTGCGCAGTTCAAAGTCAGAGGCATCATGACGCTCGTGCAGTTGCTTTGAGGGATCGGCGCGGTTCACCATGTGTCCACGTTGCATTGCTGGGCGTACAAGAGTTTTTTCAGTCCAGCGTCGAACGTGCTTATAGTCCTTGACCTGTAAAAAATCTGCGGCGTCGTAGGTATTGCCAAGCACTAAATTCCCATACCAAGGCCAGCTAGCTATATCAGCGATGCTGTATTCATCGCCTCCCAAGTAGCGTTTTTGTATTAGTTCACGGTTCAGTACATCGAGTTGCGCTTGGTTCCCATGGTGAAACGGTTAATGGGATATTTGAGTTTTTCCGGTGCGTACGCATAGAAATGACCAAAGCCATCATCTAAGTAAGGTGCTGAACCTTGTAGCCAAAAACAACCAGTTTAAGATCTCAGTGCGTGCGATTGGATTTTTTGCTAGAAAGCGCCCAAATTTTTCAGCTAAATACAGCGAAATAGCCCCGCTTTCGAAGACACGGCTACCGCTCTCAACGCCCAAGAGGGCGGGAATATTGGAGTTTGGATTGACCTCAACAAAGCCAGAAGAAAATTGATCGTCTTCGTTGACTTTAATCAGATGAGCGTTGTATCCGGCTCCTTGAACCCCTAATTCTAAAAGATCTTCGAGCATAATGGTTGCTTTTTGACCATTAGGTGTGGCGAGGGAATAGAGCTGTAATGGGTGTTGACCTTGCGCTAAGGTTGCATCATGGGTTGGACCAGCAATAGGACGATTAATCTTGGCCCACTCGCCGCCGTTTTTTGCATCCCAAGTCCAAACCTTAGGAGGTACGTAGCTATTATTTTCAGACATATAAATTTACCATTGATTGTGAGTTAGCGGAGTACTCGCTGTGATTGCCTCATCCAGAAACTGACACTATAGTTTGTCTCTAGGCCGGCGTGGGGCAGCAGTGGAAGCAATTGCTAGCACCTTGGGGATTCAGCCAAACAGTATCGGAATGCATGGTGTGGTCACTAGGCCACACGTGCTAGACGGGCCATATAACAGGGGATTGCATGAACAGGTGCAGAGTGATTTCTACCGGGGCAGCGGGCGTGGCGTTTTTCATATTGTGCTGGTTGTTTTCGGGTGCGCCCGATAATGTCGGTCTACTTGCATCGCTTGATCCAGTCAGCGCAGTGCAAGGCTTAGCTTTTACCCTCTCGTTTGCCGCTGGTGTGCCCGCTGTTGTTGCGCTTGTTGCCGCCATCGCGGTGTTTGTGTGTGTTCCAGTCGTGGTGTTTTTGCTCGTGCGTAGGCTCAAACTCTGTACACTGACGGTGAAACCATAAATAGGAGCATGTACATGAATGCGTTGAATATCAGAAGCGCTTGGGTGTTAGGCCTAACCTTGGCTTTGGGTTTGA
>DASRNZ010000176.1:0-2508 GCA_035647155.1 Thiopseudomonas sp. | reverse complement strand
TTTAACGATACTGTGGCAAAAAATATTGCCTACGGTGATTTAGCAGATGCATCACTGGATGAGATTAAAGCAGCCTCTGAAGCGGCCTATGCGGCGGAGTTTATTGAGCGCATGCCCAAAGGTTACCAAACTTTAGTGGGTGAGAATGGCGTGCTGCTCTCCGGCGGTCAGCGTCAGCGTATCGCGATTGCGCGGGCCCTGTTGAAAGATGCGCCCTTATTGATTTTGGATGAAGCGACATCAGCTTTAGATACTGAGTCTGAGCGCCATATTCAAGCCGCATTGGATCATGCTGTACAAGGCCGTACCACCATTGTGATTGCCCACCGTCTTTCGACCATTGAAAAAGCAGATCTGATTCTAGTAATGGATCAAGGTCGGATTGTTGAGCGTGGTAACCATAAAGAGCTGCTGGCGCAAAATGGCTACTACAGCCGTTTACATGCCACACAGTTTCAAGAGGTTGATCCAGCGCAAGAGGTTGAAGTATGACCGAGCCAGCTTTGTATCAGTTACATGATTTATTGTATTTGATGGCGCGTTTACGTGAACCTGAGGGCGGTTGTCCTTGGGATTTACAGCAAGACTTTGCCAGTATTGTGCCGCACACCCTTGAAGAAGCCTATGAAGTGGCGGATGCCATTGAGCGTAAGGACTTTGCTCATCTGCCGGGTGAGTTAGGTGACTTGTTATTTCAGGTGGTGTATTACAGCCAGCTCGGTGATGAGCAGCAGATGTTTGACTTTTCTACTGTGGTGCATAGCATTACTGAAAAGCTGGTGCGCCGTCACCCACATGTGTTTGCTGATGGTCAGCTCTATGGCGCAGCGCAAAACATCGGTGTGAACACTGAGCAGATTAAAGAGCGCTGGGAAGAAATTAAGCAGCAAGAACGTCAGGAGTTGGCCGAACCTGAGCAAAAAGTCAGTGTCTTGGCTGATATTCCGCTGAATCTGCCAGCGCTCAGCCGTGCATTAAAAATTCAAAAGCGCGCTTCTAATGCTGGGTTTGACTGGAGCAGTTTGCCGCCGGTCTTGGATAAGGTTGACGAAGAATTACAGGAAGTGCGCGAGGCCATTAGCAGTGGTGAGCAAGCAGCGATCAGTGAAGAGTTGGGCGATTTATTGTTTGCCACCGTCAATGTCGCTCGGCACTTAAATATCAATCCAGAAACTGCATTACGTGCGGCCAATATCAAATTCTCTGAGCGTTTACAGCATGTTGAACAACATGCCCAAGAGCAGGGCTTGGCCATCAGTGATTGCACTGAAGCACAGTTAGATGCTTTCTGGAACTTAGCTAAACAGGCACTGAGCAAGCCGCAATAATTGCGCAGCTGAGTGCACTGTGTTTTTTAAATAATTGAAGACAGGTTTAGGATCACATGAGTTTATCTTTGCGCGATCAGATGCTTAAAGCCGGACTGGTCAATGAGAAGCAAGTCAAAAAAGCCGGTAAAGAGCAAAAAAGACAACACCGCCTAGAGAAAAAAGGTGCGGTTGAAATCGACGACACCCAGCGTCAAGCGGCTTTAAAAGCCATGGCGGAAAAGCTCAAGCGTGATCAAGAGCTTAATCGTCAGCAGCAAGAAGGCGCTGAGCGTAAAGCTCAGGTTGCGCAGATTCGTCAGCTGATTGAAGTGGCGCGTTTACCCAAATTAGACAGCGAAGATTATTACAATTTTGTTGACTATAAAAAGGTCAAGCGTATCGCAGTCAATCCGATGGTGCGCAATAAACTGGTTAACGGCAGCTTAGCTATTGTTAAGCATGGCCAAGGTTATGAGATTATTCCCCGTGATGTGGCGCTGAAAATTCAAGAGCGTGATGCGCGACGCATTGTTGTGCTCAATATAGAGACTGAAGAAGTCAGTGAAGATGATCCGTACGCAGCCTTCCAGATCCCAGATGATTTAATGTGGTAAGTCTGGATCAGTGATCAACAACAGGCGCAGCACTCTTTTGAGGCTGCGCCTGTTGTGTTTTAGCTCTAGGCATAGTGAAAGGCGTTGAGATGGACGTGCAGTAAGCGTCAAGAGTCGTTTTAACGGGCTGTACGCAACCAGTACAACGCGACGAGCTTAAGTGCGACAGGTACGCCAGCATACAGCCACAATAAGCCCTGCAAGCTTAATGCACTCTGCGACTCCCAGCCCAGCCAGCCTAGCGTCGGTAGTGCTAAGCCCACTGCTAAGGCTAAGGCGAATTTAGTCAGCATGCCCCACAGGGCAAACAATAAGCCACTGACAGCACCGTTTTTATGGCTTAAGTCTTGCGCTATATCGGCTTGAATCGAAGCAGGTAAGGCTACATCTGCGACCACACTTAAACCAGAAAACAAGCAGATGGCTGCAAAGCCCCATAGATTCCCAGGTTCTAAGCTAAACACCCACATAAAACTGAAGCACGCGCTCAGCATAGAAATGCGCCAAGCAGAGTATTTGCCGATTTTTTTGGCCAGCAACACCCAGAGTGGCAAGGCTAAAATACCACTGATAAAAAAGCCCAT
>DASRNZ010000175.1:0-16204 GCA_035647155.1 Thiopseudomonas sp. | reverse complement strand
ACACAGTTCTATGTACTATACAGAACCTCGTGCGGGGCTTTTTTATTTATATATAAAACACATTCAAGCCAGTACTCCTGCCCTACTGTTCTATCTGCTTTTGGTTTCGTACACTCACACTCTGCTTAAGGAGCTTTAGTTATGCGAACCACTGATCAAGCCCATCAAGAACTCTTTCGCGCTTGGCATGCACAAATCCGCAACAAGCCCGTGCTGGCACTCAGCTTTGCAGGTTTTCTGCTGCTTATTTTGGTCTTGCTGCTGATCACCGCGTATCAGGGCCTACATATTGAAAACTTCCACTATGCCTTGAGCGGCGGCATGGCTGGTTTCCTGGCAACAGCAGCCGGTGCCTTACTCATATTCTTCACCCAAGGTGTTAGCCTACGCACGCAAGACAGCCTACTGGGCTTCGCTGCAGGAATGATGTTGGCAGCCAGTGCCTTCTCATTAATTTTGCCCGGCATTGAAGCGGCAGAAGAGATATTAGATCAGCGCTTTTTAGCTGCAGCAATTGTCGTGCTGGGCTTAGGGCTGGGCACTCTAATGATGCTTGGCTTAGACTATTTCACCCCACACGAGCAAGCCAGTGAGGCTCTGTGCAGCATAGAGTTTAAGCGCCTCAGCGGAATATGGCTGTTTGTCTTTGCCATCGCCCTACACAACTTGCCCGAAGGTATGGCGATTGGGATTTCCTTTACCCATGGCGACTTACAGATTGGTCTGCCACTCACTATAGCGATCGCTATCCAGGATGTCCCCGAAGGCTTTGCCGTAGCCCTTGCTTTACGCAGCGCAGGACTGAGCAGCACTAAAGCTTTTTTAATTGGCGCAGCCACAGGTGTACTCGAGCCGATTGGCGCAATACTGGGCTTTGCTATGTCAAGTAGCGTGGCTTTAGCCTACCCACTAAGTATGGGCTTAGCCGCCGGAGCAATGATTTTTGTAGTGTGCCACGAAGTGATTCCAGAAACTCACCGCAATGGCTATCAAGCCGCAGCAACATCTGGATTAATGGCAGGCTTTGCCGTGATGATGTTTCTAGATACGGCGCTGGGCTAGAATAGACCAGCGCGCAAAATGCGACTTATCTTGGCGGCAGGTTATCTTTATTACGGACGATCTTAATCTTATGGGTGAAGGTCGGCTTGCGTGTCACGCTGATGGCACGGCGCGTTACTGTGTCTAAAGTAATATTCCAGTAGCCGGTACTCGGCACTTTAATTTTTGCTGGAAAATCTTCAAACGCACCACCATGGTAAGTATGGCGACCGCCGTTTTTAAAGCTGCGGAAATTAGCATCACTCATAAGACGGATATTGCAGGTTTGCGAGCATTGGATAATGACGGTATCGCCTTCTTTCAAATACTCACGCTGGTGAACAAACTTCATAATACACATCACAGAACAGTTATTTGCAGGTAATATACCACGTTGCCCCTAACGATTTTACTTTTCTCTGCCACTCATCCGTGCTGTTTTGCATCGATTGACGCCTTAAACAGATAAACCCTATGCATCAACTCACCGTTTTTCAACATGCCTGGCGATTGTGTAGCTTTGACCATGGAATACTCTATCTCTGGTGATCGTACTTTTAGAATAAAACCATCCCTTTCTCTAAAAGTTGAGCCTTTATGCTATCTATACGATCCAACCAAAACTCATTGCTATTTAATATCCTCGCCAGCCGTATTGGCTTTTTTATCGCTGGCTTTGCTTTAGCCATTTGGGCGCCGCTAGTGCCCTACGTACGTCTACATATTCCCATGACCGATGCCACTTTTGGCTTAATGTTGTTATGTATTGGTGTCGGCTCCTTATGCTGCATGCCCTTGTCTGCCGTACTGACCAATCGCTTTAGTATTCGCCGCTGTCTATTTACCGTCACTCTAATCTTGCTTGTGGCCTTATTTATTATGGCCACAGCCTCATCCTTGGTGCTTTTAGGTGCAGCACTATTCTTGTTTGGCGGTAGCCTCGGTGTTTTGGATGTCATCCTCAATATTCAAGGCTTAAGTATTGAGAACCGCGCCAATCGCAGCATGATGTCTAATTTTCACGGCATGTTTAGCGTCGGTACTATTGTCGGCGCCGTCTTAATGATCGTGCTGTTAACAATAGGTCTACCTGCCCTAATCAGTACATTGGTGGCTATAGCAGCCATATTATTACTGAGTGTATTTGCCCTACGCGGCTACTTGGATGAACGCACCTTACGCGGTAAAGATGCCTTTATTTGGCCCAATGGCTGGATTTTACTGGTGGGCTTAATGTGTTTTATTGTCTATCTTGCAGAAGGTGTAATGCTCGACTGGAGCGCTTTATATCTGATCGAAGATAAGCATATTGCGACAGCACAGGCCGGTCTGGGTTATGCCAGTTTCTCCGCAATGGTGGCCACAGGACGTTTTCTGGGTGACGGTCTTGTGCAGTTATTGGGTCGTGTGCGTCTGATTGTCGGTGGTGGTTTACTCGCTGCAAGCGGCATTATCCTAAGTATTGTTACCGAGCACTGGGCCATTGCCTTGGTCGGTTATGCCTTATGTGGACTCGGCTGCGCCAATGTGTCACCGGTGCTGATTTCATCCTTAAGCAAACAAACGCATATGCCCACGCATTTAGCCATTACCGCCGCTACCACCATTGGCTTTGCTGGTGTTTTAGCCGGTCCAGCGATGATGGGTGCAGTGGCGCACTACAGCTCACTCAGTGCCGCATTTGCAGTTTTAGCGGGTGCATTATTGATCGTTGCAGCACTTGGGCATCGCTTTAAGTAAAAATTTCAACTGCAGCACTTGAATTCCAGACCGTCGAGGCGTACTTTTGTTGGCTTGACTCACGCATGAGTCAGCGTCGCTCAGACGGTTCTGGGCGCTTACGTTTTGAGGTTTACATGACTGACACTCGTCAACCACGACGCTTTTCGCGTATCGATCGTTTACCCCCTTATGTTTTCAATATCACTGCTGAATTAAAGATGGCTGCACGCCGTCGCGGTGAAGATATTATTGACTTCAGTATGGGCAATCCCGATGGTTCAACACCACCGCATATTGTGGAAAAGCTGGTGCAAACGGTGCAACGCGATGATACCCATGGCTATTCCACTTCACGCGGGATTCCACGCTTACGCCGCGCGATAACTAATTGGTACAAAAAGCGTTACGAGGTTGATCTTGATCCGGAAACTGAAGCCATTGTCACCATTGGCTCCAAAGAAGGTCTGGCGCATCTCATGCTCGCCACCTTGGATCAAGGCGATATGGTGCTGGTGCCGAACCCCAGTTACCCAATTCATATTTACGGTGCCGTGATTGCTGGAGCACAAGTGCGCTCAGTACCCTTGGTTCCTGGCGTCGATTTCTTTGTTGAGCTGGAAAAAGCCATTCGTGAATCGATTCCTAAGCCTAAGATGATGATTCTAGGCTTTCCGTCCAACCCCACAGCACAGTGTGTTGAGCTGGACTTTTTTGAGCGTGTAGTCGCCCTCGCCCGTGAACATAATATTATTGTCATCCACGACTTGGCCTATGCCGATATTGTTTATGACGGCTGGAAAGCACCCTCTATTATGCAAGTTGAAGGTGCGCGTGATGTCGCAGTAGAATTCTTTACTCTATCAAAAAGCTACAATATGGCCGGTTGGCGTGTGGGCTTTATGGTCGGCAATCAAGAGCTGGTCAGTGCCTTGGCGCGGATTAAAAGCTATCACGACTACGGCTCATTCACCCCTGTGCAAGTCGCTGCGATTGCCGCACTCGAAGGTGATCAGCAGTGTGTGTTAGATATTGCTGAGAAATACCGCCAGCGCCGTAATGTAATGGTTAAAGGCCTGCATGAAATCGGCTGGATGGTGGAAAAACCAAAAGCCTCGATGTATATCTGGGCGAAGATTCCTGAAGCCTATGCTGAGATGGGTTCACTCGAGTTTGCTAAAAAACTATTGGCTGAGGCAAAAATCAGTGTTTCACCCGGTATTGGTTTTGGTGATTACGGCGATGATTACGTGCGTTTTGCTTTAATCGAAAACCTCGATCGCTCCCGCCAAGCGCTGCGTGGTATTAAATCCATGTTCCGCGCTGATGGTTTGCTTGAGTAAATAAACTAATATATCGCGGGCAATAGGTCCGCGATATATTACTTACGCCTTTAATACAACCTTGCTTTGCTCCGCTGCCCTGTTTTCTATTCTGTTTCGTTTTACGCCAATCACTGTTATTAACTAACAAGATTGATTAAGAAGTCTTTCTTGCAGAATGAAGTATTTGTTATTGTGCCTCTAACTGTATGATGGTTTAAATTACAATGGTATTACAACCTTAGCTTGCTGATAAATAGAGATATTAAAAGGCCCCTATGCCGCTTATTCAGCAGTATAGGGGCCTTTTTTACGCTGAGTATCTAGGCCGTAAGCCTGTACTAATCAAGAGATGAAATACCAGCACTAATCCCCAACTGCGCTCCACTGCTTGCTTAAACGCTTATCGGACACCGGTATCTTGGTGCCTAACTGCTGGGCAAATAACGAGACTCGATACTCTTCCAGCATCCAACGATAGACCGTCAGCGCTTCATCGTACTTGCCTTCTTGGCTGTGCTTATTTTGACGTTTCTTCAGCTTATCTTGATAAGCACTCAGCTCCACTGTCCAGACTCGGTCTTGTTGCACTTGGCTGGGTAACTTATCTAAACGCTGCTCAATGGCTTTTAAATAGCGTGGGTATTCTTGCAGCCACTGTGCTGGCGTATCACGGATAAAACCGACATAGAGCAAGCTGGTTAACTGCGTTTTAATATCATTCAGCGCTACAGCCATGGATAGATCAATACGCCCTTTTAAGCGTTTTTTAATCTCATGCCAGCGCTGCAGAATCAGCAAGACTGTTTTAGCTAAATGCTCGGCTGCAGGTACAAACTCACCACGCTTCGACTCAGCCAATTGCGCTACAGCTTGTGCGTCACGCGGCAAGACTTTAAGACCTTGCAACATACAGCGATCGACACTGGCCAAAAGAATATCTTCTGTCAGCGCTTCGACACGGCCTAAGTCACGGTACAACAACGCCATATCTGTCAGCCCTGGCAAGCGACTGCGCAAATACTTGGCCGGCTCAGCCACCTGCTGCAACAATAAACGCTGCAAGGCACGGCGGTGCTCTTGATCGGCTTGTTGCTGAGTGGAGAAACGCCCTTCTTGCACTTCCCCAGCGCTATCCACCAAGGCCGGATAGACGGTCATCGCCATGCCAGCAACTTTATGCGTGCTTTGTGCTTCAACAGTAAAGGTGTCACTGACCACTGCTTGTGGTGCGCTGGTAACCTGTTTTAATTCAGCTAGGGCTTGCTGACTGGCACCACTAAAGCGGCTGCGCAATTCTGCTAAATCGCGGCCTTCGCCTAATTTTTCACCTGCAGCATCGACCACTTCGATATTCATCTGCAGGTGTTCTTCCAACTGCTCGCAGGCCTGCTGCCAAAGCTCCTCACTGACGCGCACACCGGTCATACGCAAGAGCTGCTGACCCAAGGCTTCAGTGAGTGAGCCTTCAGCAAAGGGCATACCCTCAAGCGCTGCACCGACATAGTCAGGCACAGGCACAAAGCTTTTGCGCGTGGCTTTAGGTAACTGACGCACTAAAGCAATACAACGAGCAGTGAGTACGCCCGGCACCAGCCACTGTAGTAAGGTTTCAGGGACTTGCGCCAGCAAAGGCGCAGGAATGGTTACAGTGACGCCATCACGTGGATGATTGGGTTCAAAATGATAACTGAGCGGCAGCTGAATATCTTGCCAATGCAATGCATCCGGATACTGATTGGCGGTGACTTCGGTCGCATCACGCGCCAGCACATCAGCTTCAGTCATTAGCAATAACTGCGGATCTTTAGCGCTGCTGCGCTTGTACCACTTATCAAAACTGGCGGTTTGGTAAATATCTGCTGGAATATGCTGGGCGTAATAGGCAAACAGGGTTTCTTCATCGGCTAAAATATCGCGGCGACGCGCTTTAGCTTCGAGCTTATCAAGCGTGGCTAACAGCTCGCGATTGGCTTGTAAACAATGCGCGCGACTGAGTATTTCATTCGCCACTAAGCCTTCACGAATAAAGGTTTCGCGACTGAGCACAGGATCAATCGGCCCATAATGCACAGCGCGGCGACCAATAATAATCAAGCCATATAAAGTAATTTGCTCATAGGCGACAACTTGGCCACGGCGCTTCTCCCAATGCGGCTCAAGGTGCGTGCGCTTGAGTAAATGCTCAGCCAGTTGCTCGGCCCACTCTGGCTCAATCTTCGCCACTAAACGAGCAAATAAGCGTGTGGTTTCGACCAACTCTGCCGCCATCAGCCACTGCGGACGTTTACGCCCTATGGTACTGGAGGGGTGAATAAAGAAACGCCGTTGGCGTGCGCCTAAATAATCATTGTCTTCGGTTTTTTGGCCAATTTGACTGAGCAAACCCGTCAATAGTGCTTTATGCAATTGTGCGTAATCACAGGCCTGCTGATTAAACGGCAGCTGTAATTCACGGCAAATTAAAGTGAGCTGGCGATGCGCATCACGCCATTCACGCATCCGTAAGTAATTGAGAAAGTGTGTACGACACCAACGGCGCACACCGGAACTACCGAGTGCTAATCGTTGCTCTTCAAAGCTGCGCCAAATATTAATCAATACAGCAAAATCGGAATCCGGATCTTTCCATGGCGCATGCGCTTGATCGGCGGCTTGTTGTTTATCCGCCGGACGCTCACGCGGGTCTTGAATGGATAAAGCACTGGCAACAATCAGCATCTCACGCAAACTGCCCTGCTCGGCTGCAGCCAGCAACATACGTCCAACACGCGGGTCAATCGGCAGTCGCGCCAGCTGCTTACCTAAAGGAGTCAGTTTGCTTTCACGATCGACGGCACTTAGCTCTTGCAGGACATTAAAACCATCACTGATCGCTTTACCTTCCGGAGGCTCAAGAAAAGGGAAGTCTTCAATTGCACCCAGGCGCAGATGCAACATCTGCAAAATCACTGCTGCCAGGTTAGTACGCAGAATCTCCGGATCAGTAAACTCAGGACGACCTAAGTAATCAGGCTCGCTATACAGACGTATACAAATACCAGCCTCAACACGACCACAACGCCCTTGGCGCTGATTGGCACTGGCCTGGGAAATCGCTTCAATCGGTAAGCGCTGAATCTTTGCACGATAGCTATAACGACTGATGCGCGCGGTACCACTATCAATCACATAACGAATACCTGGTACCGTTAATGAGGTCTCCGCCACGTTGGTCGCGAGAATCACTTTTCGTGCTGGACTGCTTTGGAAAATCTTCTGTTGCTCACTGGGCGATAGACGCGCATACAGCGGTAGTATCTCAGTGTGCTTAAGCTGAGCCTTACGTAACACCTCAGCACATTCACGAATCTCACGCTCACCCGGCAGAAAGACTAAGACATCCCCCGGTAAACGCTTCTCGCGGCGCTCATGGTCGGCAATCTCGAGTAAGCCATTGAGAATCCCTTGGTCAGCACTCAAATCTTCTTCGACTGAATTGCCATCTTCATCTTGCGTAGCGACCAGTGGGCGATACCAGGTCTCCACCGGATAGGTGCGTCCCGAGACTTCAATAATTGGTGCATTATCAAAGTGCTTGGAGAAACGTTCTAAATCAATGGTCGCTGAGGTGATAATCACTTTCAGATCGGGACGGCGCGGCAAAATCTGTTTGATATAGCCCAGCAGGAAATCAATATTCAGGCTGCGCTCATGCGCCTCATCAATAATGATCGTATCGTAACGCTGTAAAAAACGATCGCGGCCGGTTTCTGCCAGCAAAATACCATCGGTCATTAACTTAATTAGCGTGCGCTCATGGCTCTGATCCTCATAGCGCACTTGATAACCGACCAGCTCACCCAGCGGTGTACCAATCTCTTCAGCAATACGTGCCGCTACACTGCGCGCAGCTAAACGTCGCGGCTGAGTATGACCAATCAATCCATGGGTACCACGCCCCAACTCTAGACACAGCTTGGGTAACTGCGTGGTCTTTCCTGACCCCGTCTCACCGGCAATAATCAACACCTGATGTTTTTCCAGCGCGTCCTTGATGGCCTCACGACGCTCAGCTATCGGCAAGCTGTCATCGTAGTGAATACGCGGAATACTTAAACGGCGGTTATCAACCTGAGTCGAGGACTTTTGCAGATCCTGCTGCCATTGCGCCAGCTTCTCTTGATGCTCGGGCAGTTTTAGCAAGGACAGTAAGCGCCGACGTAAGCGATGCTGGTCTGCGCTTTTGGCGTGCTTAATCTGTGAAAGTAAGGCGTGCTGGTTCGATTGTGTGCTCATTAACGACTAATACATATCAAATACAAAGTTGACTATTGTCGCAGATTTACGCTGTATTTGCTGGCTATTTGCTCTGATAGCTGCGGTGACCGGTCTCGATAACTTGTATACTCGGCTACATATTGTCCGCTTATGCGCTAGCGTGCTATACAGCTAGCAGCCGTACTACAAGGATCAAATGTTATGCTTATGGTTATCTCCCCAGCAAAAACGCTGGATTACACAAGTCCCCTGGCCATTGAGACCTTTACGCAACCACGCTTTCTTGAGCAATCAGGTCAGCTGATTGATATATTGCGTGAGCTGAGTCCCAATGCACTAGCTGACTTAATGAAGCTCTCCGATAAATTAGCCGGACTCAATGTGGCACGCTTTACCGAGTGGCAGCCTGACTTCACTCTTGAGAATGCTCGCCAAGCCATCTTGGCCTTTAAAGGTGATGTGTATACCGGTCTCGATGCTCAGAGCTTAAGCAGCGATGACTTTCAATACGCTCAAGAGCATTTACGTATTTTATCAGGTCTGTATGGCGTACTGCGCCCACTGGACTTAATGCAAGCCTACCGCTTAGAGATGGGTACTAAATTGGCCAACAGCCAAGGTAATAACCTCTATGAGTTTTGGGGCTCGCGCATTACTGATTCATTGAACCAGTGCCTAGCAGAAAAGAAAGCCGACATACTGCTCAATCTCGCCTCCAATGAATACTTTAAAGCTGTTAAACCCAAGCAACTCAAAGCCACGCTGATCAATGTGGATTTTAAAGACCTGAAGAACGGTCAATACAAAATCATCAGTTTTTATGCCAAGAAAGCCCGCGGTATTATGGCGCGCTATGTCATTCAGCATAAAATTGATTCAGTAGAAGCGCTTAAAGCCTTTACAGAGCAAGGCTATTACTACAGCGCTGAACAATCCAAGCCTGAGCACCTGGTGTTCTTACGTGATCACCCAGAGGATTAATAGACATGCTGCCTGCCGCCTTTATCCCCCTGACATGGCTCGCGCTATTGTTACGCTACCCACAGCGCACCTTAATGATTGGTGTACCACTTCTGACGTTACTCGCCGGCATTGCCGGCTGGGTGATTCTAGATGAGCGCAATAATCAGCACTTGCTCGATCATCTTGATATACAGATCAGCTATGCGCCAGCACAATGCTCAGCCGACACACCGCTCTATGTGCAATTAAGTAACAACACCGACAAATCACTCAAGGACTTGCAATGGCGTATCGCCGCCTACCGTCCAGGTGAAAACATCAATTTAGTTGAAACTCTATTTACTGAAGCACGCTATAGCAGCTCTAGTCCTTTAGTAGCAGGCGCTCAGTGGCAAACATGCCTCCCCACGCCCAGCTTACGTGCAGGCTATCGCGCCAGTACCTTGGAGTTTCGTGTTGAACGCCGTCAAGGCCACTTTGTCCGATAACTACACATATGAAAATACTGACCTGTGGCAGATTGCCGCCCACTTCGTTACTATTGGTGACACATCGATGATGAGTGGCAACATGTATATTTATCGCTTAGTCCTGATTTTAGTTGTCGGCATTTATCTGTTCTCGCCTGCCATTATGCAATGGTGGACGGCAGCCGATAGCGTCTGGTATCGCCCCTACTTATTGTGGCTGATCCTAATCGTGGTCACTTTTATTTTGCAGAGTCAGAAAGATGTCGATGAGCTTTAGCCTAAGCCAGCTGATTTTAATCAGCACCACCTATTTACTAACCCTGTTTGGTGCAGCTTGGGCCAGTGAAAACGGCTGGGTCCCGCGTGCGATTGTGCGCCACCCCATCACTTATATTTTATCCTTGGGTGTCTATGCCAGTGCCTGGGCTTTCTTTGGTTCGGTGGGTTTAGCCTATCAATACGGTTATGGCTTTCTGGCCATTTACTTAGGGCTCTCTGCAGCGTTTTTATTAGCACCGGTGCTGCTCTACCCGATTTTGAATCTAACCCGCACCTACCAACTCTCCTCATTAGCTGACTTACTCGCGTTTCGGTTTCGCAGCAGTTGGGTTGGTGCCATTACCACTATCGGTATGTTAATGGGCGCTTTGCCCTTATTGGCTCTGCAAATTCAAGCGGTGGCTGACACCATTGGCATCCTCACCGGTCAAGCCATTCAAAACCGTGTGGCCTTAGCGTTTTGTATTCTTATTACGCTGTTTTCAATCTTATTTGGCGCTCGTCATATTGCCACTCGAGAAAAACACGAAGGTCTGGTGTTTGCCATTGCCTTTGAGTCGCTGGTCAAACTCGTTACATTATTGGCCATTGGCGCTTATGCGCTCTTTGTGGTGTTTGATGGTCCTGGGGATCTAGATATCTGGCTGAACCACAACAGCGATATTTTACAAAGCCTGCAACGTCCGTTAGAAGAAGGTCCTTGGCGCACCCTGTTGTTACTGTTCTTCGCCTCAGCGATTGTGATGCCACACATGTTCCATATGACCTTTACAGAGAACCTGACACCACGTGCAATGGTCACTGCCAGCTGGGGCGTGCCGCTGTTTTTATTATTGATGAGCTTGCCGATTCTGCCGATTTTATGGGCAGGCTTAAAAGTCGGCGCACCCACAGCGCCGGAATACTATACTTTGGGTTTAGGCTTAGCGATTGAGAGTGAACGCTTAACCTTACTGGCCTTTATGGGCGGTTTGTCTGCAGCTAGTGGGGTGATTATTGTTTTAACCCTCGCTATGTCAGGCATGGTGCTTAACCACCTCGTACTACCTTTATACCAACCCCCTGCAGAAGGTGACATTTACCACTGGTTAAAATGGACACGACGCGGACTGATCTTTGCCATTATTCTTGCCGGTTATGGTTTTTATTTACTGCTCAATACCGTGCAAGATTTATCCAATCTGGGTTTAGTTGCTTTTGTCGCCACCCTACAGTTTTTACCCGGTGTACTGGCTGTGCTCTATTGGCCTCGAGCCAACCGCTATGGTTTTATCAGTGGCGCTATCGCTGGCATGTTAACCTGGGCCATCGGTATGTTATTGCCGATGTTTACGAGCATCCATGAATTCTATATACCCGTTATTGATTACTTGTATGTGTTAGATCAAAGCAACTGGCATGTTTCTGCCATCGCTGCACTGAGTGCTAACTGCGTTATTTTTATTTTAGTATCACTGATCACCCCTACCAGCTTAGAAGAGCAAAGCGCTGCACAAGCCTGCGTAGTCAACCATGTTCGCCGCCCAGAACGCCGCGAGCTTTATGCTGTTAATCCACAAGAGTTCTCTGCCGAACTGGCTAAACCCCTAGGTGCCGTGACCGCACAACGTGAAGTTGAAAAAGCCTTAAAGGATTTACAGTTCCCTTTTGATGAGCGCCGTCAGTTTGCTTTACGCCGTCTACGTGATCGCATTGAAGCCAACTTATCAGGCCTGATGGGTCCCAGCGTTGCGCAAGACTTAGTCGATAACTTTCTGCCCTATAAAACCGGTAGCGAGACCTATGTCAGTGAAGATATTAACTTTATTGAAAACCGTCTCGAAGACTATAAGCTACAACTCACTGGTTTAGCTGCGGAACTGGATACCCTACGCCGCTACCATCGACAAACCTTGCAAGACTTACCCATGGGCGTGTGCTCACTGGCTAAGGATTATGAAATCTTAATGTGGAACCATGCCCTAGAAGACCTCACCGGGATTACCGCATCACGTGTGGTCGGTTCACGTCTGGATAGCATTGATGAACCATGGCGTGAACTGCTACTGGATTTTGTCCAAGGTAATAGTGAACACCTGTATAAGCATGCCTTACGGGGCCCTTATGAATCGCGCTGGCTCAATCTACATAAAGCTGCAATTGATGAACCCTTAGCGCCGGGTAACAGTGGCCTCGTGCTGCTAGTCGAAGATGCAACCCAAACGCGTTTACTGGAAGATAAACTGGTGCACTCCGAGCGTCTGGCTTCTATTGGTCGCTTGGCCGCCGGTGTCGCCCATGAAATTGGTAACCCGATTACCGGCATTGCCTGCCTAGCACAAAACCTGCGTTATGAGCGTGATGATGACGAAGAGATCACTGAGATCAGCAGTCAAATTGTTGAGCAAACCAAACGCGTGACGCGCATTGTCCAATCGCTTATGAGCTTCTCACATTCCGGGCATAATCAGCATGACTACCATGAGCCCGTGAGTTTATTTGATATTGCCAATGAAGCCATTCACTTGCTCAGCTTGAACAAATTGGGCACCACCGTACACTTTTTTAATCTGTGCAGTACTGAGCACTGGATCTTGGCTGACCCACAGCGTTTAGCGCAAGTGCTAATCAACTTACTCTCCAATGCGCGTGATGCCAGTCCTGAAGGCGGACATATTTATATCCGTACAACGGCCACCCATTCTCATGTAGAGTTAATGATCGAGGATCAGGGCAGTGGTATCAGTGCCGCCCATATAGAACATTTATTTGAACCTTTTTTCACCACCAAAGACCCCGGTCAAGGCACCGGACTGGGACTGGCTTTGGTGTATTCGATCATCGAGGAGCACCATGGAGAAATCCATGTTGATAGCCCAGCTGATCTAGAGCTGCAGCGTGGCACCCGTTTTAGGATTAGCTTGCCGCGCCATACTCCATCCTCCAATCCAGTGGTGTAGGACAGGCAATGTGCCATTGGCCATCACCTGACCCAAACTGCTGTTTGTTTAGAGAGCGTGTTAATGCATCATATTTTAATTGTTGAAGATGAGCCGATTATTCGCTCGGCACTGCGTCGTTTACTGGAGCGCAATAACTACCAAGTTAAAGAAGCCGGCTCTGTACAGGAAGCCCAAGAGCAACATGACATCAGCTCATTTGATTTAATTATCAGTGACCTGCGTTTACCCGGCGCACCGGGTACGGAAATGATCAAATTAGCCGAGCCGAGGCCGGTATTGATTATGACCAGCTATGCCAGCTTACGCTCAGCAGTGGATTCCATGCGTTTGGGAGCGATTGATTACATCGCTAAGCCCTTTGACCATGATGAAATGCTGCAAACCGTAGCTCGCATTATTGCCGATCACCAACAGCCCACTGCAGACAGCACTGATGCTGGACTGGATGATGCTGAGCAAATTAATAGTGATAACTCTGATATTGGCATTATTGGCAGCAGTGCGGCCATGCAAGCGCTGTACAGTAAAATCCGCAAAGTCGCCCCGACTGATTCCAACGTATTGATTCAAGGTGAATCAGGCACGGGTAAAGAACTGGTCGCGCGCGCACTGCATAATCTGTCCAATCGCGCCAAAGCGCCGATGATTTCAGTGAACTGTGCCGCCATTCCAGAAACGCTGATTGAGTCTGAACTCTTTGGTCATGAAAAAGGCGCCTTTACTGGTGCCGTCTCCGCACGGACCGGACTGGTTGAAGCAGCACACGGCGGCACCCTGTTTCTAGATGAAATTGGTGAACTGCCTCTAGAAGCACAAGCGCGTTTATTGCGTGTGCTACAAGAAGGAGAAATCCGCCGCGTCGGTTCGGTGCAATCACAAAAAGTTGATGTGCGCTTAGTCGCTGCCACCCACCGTGATTTAAAAGGACTCTCGAAAACCGGCGGTTTCCGTGAAGACTTATATTACCGTCTGCATGTCATTGCTCTGCATATTCCCGCTTTGCGTGATCGTGAGAAGGATGTATTGGAAATTGCTGAGATTTTACTCGAGCGCCAGCGCATACGCATGAACAAAGAGCCGATGAGCTTTACTGAGTCAGCCAAGCAAGCCCTGCAAAAATACACCTGGCCCGGTAACGTACGCGAATTAGAGAACTCTCTAGAGCGCGCGGTGATTCTTTGTGAGGGCCACCAAGTCACCACCGAGCTGATGGGTATTGATGTTGATTTAGCTGCGCAAACAGAGCCTGTAGAAGCCCCTGAGGTCGCCGCGCCAGCAGCACCCGAAGCTGAGGTTGAAGTTGAATCCGAAGTCGCTGCCAGCGGCCTATCCTTGGAAGACTATTTCCAGCACTTTGTTCTCGAACACCAAGAACATATGACTGAAACTGACTTAGCACGCAAATTGGGCATCAGCCGCAAATGCTTATGGGAACGTCGCCAGCGTTTTGGTATCCCACGCAGTAAAGGCCCAAGCACCTCATAATCATAACAACGCCGACATCACAGGAAGCGCTGATGAACCGTATTCTCAAAGACTTTTCCATTATGCTGCGCGCCAACCTCTGGTTGGTGCCGGTATTGGCTGCGCTGGTTGCGGCTTTGTTTTACTTTGTAGCGCCGCCGCCGCCCATGCATGCCACCATGAGTACCGGTGGTGTGGGCGGTGGTTACACACAGTTTGCTGAAAAATTGCGTGATGAACTGGCCAAAGAAGGCTTTGAACTCAAGCTGGTCCACAGTAAGGGCTCACGGGAAAATACCGAGCGCTTACTCGACAAAAAGAGCGGAATCAATCTGGCACTGATGCAAAGTGGCCAAGGACTGGAACTCAATCAACAGCAACGCGATAAGCTGATCAATCTCGGCGCAGTCTTCCAAGAGCCGCTGTGGTTGTTTGCACGTCAAGACCTATCGATTCGTGCGCTGAATGATTTAGTACCTTTGCGCACTGCCATTGGTACGGCACAAGGCGGGCTGCGCATGATGATTGCCCCGATGCTGGCCGCCAATCAAATTGACAGCGAAAACTTACCTGAGATATGGAGCACACTCAGCGGTAAAAAAGCACTGAGCGCATTACTGGATGATCAAGTGGATGCTGCCTTCTTTTTAGGCCCCGCTGAAGGCGAACTGATTCAAGCAGCCGCCAGCCATCCCGAGCTGCAACTGGTGAGTTTTAATCAAGCGGCTGCCTACCGCGCACGCATGCCCTTTATTACCCAAGTTGAAGTGGGCCCTGGCTTACTCAATCTTGCCACTAATCAGCCGCCCCGCAGCACCACCATACTCAGCCCTGTGGCCATGCTGATGGCCAATGAATCCTTTCACCCAGCCTTGACTGCATTGATCTTAGTCTCAGCCCAAGAAGTGATGAGAAGCGGCACACTGATTGACGAGCCAGACACCTGGCCGAAAAACTTGCCGCATGATTTTGAAAAGCTTACCGAAGCAGAATACTTCCATACTAAAGGTTTACCGCTACTGCAGCGATATCTACCCTTTAGAATCGCCTCACTGGCCGACCGCTATATTATTTTAGTGATTCCTTTGTTAGTGCTGCTATTTCCACTATTTAAAGTCGCCGGACCGATTTATCGCTGGCGCATTCGTGCGCGTATTTACCGTTGGTACAAATACCTACGTGATATTGATAAACAACTCAATAACGACACCTTACCGCAGCATGTTGATACTGAAATCAAACGACTCACTGAGCTGCAAAATGAGCTGTCTAGAGTTGAAGTGCCGCTGTCCTACACCAGTGAACTCTATGATCTGCACTTGCATATCGGTTACGTATTAAAGCGTTTAGCCAATCTAAAAGAGCAACAGCAAAGCTCGTCATAATCTAGATCCCTTGCTGTCTTAGCGCTCTGCACTCTGTGCACAGCGCGTCACCCCTTGTTATAAAAGGTTAGATCACCATGCCCCTACATCACTGTATTGTTCACTTTATTGATAAAAAGCCTGATGACAGCCCAGCTGTGCTTGAAACACGCAGCGAAACCTTGCCGCACAGCACAGCTCTGGAGCACTTACTCGCTGATATCAATGACAGCTACAACAGTAAACCCAGCAAAGTATGGGGCTTATTCCAGACTGATCATACCCAGTACCCACTACCGGGCTGGTTGGCTGATTATGTAGCAGAAAAAATGGATTTCACCCAGTTTAGCCAACTAGCGGCCGAGCATTTAAAAAAACTG
>DASRNZ010000174.1:0-6418 GCA_035647155.1 Thiopseudomonas sp. | reverse complement strand
GCTTTACCCCACCCAGTGCTCAATCGTGCCGACATGGAGGGCGTGACTGCGGTGACTTCTCAGGAAGGTGAAACTTTTCTCGTATTTGATATGACTGAACAAGGCAGCAAAAAGCTTGCTGAAATCACTGGTAAAGCCCAGGGGCATTTCTTCTTGTTCGGCGCCGCTGGACAGATGATCGGGATCTCCGGTATCAGCGAGCCAATGACGGATGGCAAACTGGTTATGGCGACCCAAGATCAAAAGCACACTGAGCAGATTTTGCAGTTGTTACGTTAAGTTATAGTGTTTGATGCAATAAAAGCCTAGCACTTGTGGGATGCTAATAAAGTTGGTAACAAAGCTCAGCACAAAGCCGCACTCTATCGGTCCTATAAAATCAGAGCAAAAAATAAAGTTGGTAACTTTTGAGGCTCTCATGAGATTTTTAGGGTAAAAGCGTACTAATAAAGTTGGTAACTATTAACAGGCATGGCGTAAGGCTTCTTAGCTTAAATCATGCCTGTCGTTTTTCTGCTCATCATCCTGTTGGGTATCAGTTTCCTGCAGGAGTTCATGTAATGGCTGCTTAAAACCACCATCATCCGTACCCAACAGGACATTAAAAACAATATGACTGAGCGAAGATTGGGGTAGATCGTAGTTTCTACTGAACGCTGTCACATTCCAATCATTTGCTAGAGCTTGCTCTAAGCTCCGAGATATCGACCTAACTACCGTGTTTGCTGCCTGTCTTTTAGAAACGTAACTGCGCATATAATAGGCAGCAGCATCCCGAGCTGCACGCCAAAGAAAATTATAGGTCTGAGCTACGCTGAACTTTTTTAGACATTGCCTTAGGGTGTGCTGCGTTTTTTCTCCTGGTGAAAAATCAAACTGGTGTTCTTCTAGTTTCACTTTAAGGAAGGCTAGGCACTCTTGTAACTGAATCTCCTTGCACAGTTCAATAAACTCAGGAGAGTGCTTTATGTTTTGCAAAACTTCTGTAATCCCCCCGAAAAACAGCAGTGCTCATAAGTAGAATTGTGCATAAGCTATACGCAAGGAGATTCTGCATGCAGCGCAGTAACGCGCAGCGGTCAAAAATCACGATTTACCGACAGCCAAATCCTCTCAGTCTTAAAGCAAGCTGAAAACGGCATACTTGTTCCAGAGTTGTGCCGTAAGCATGGCATGAGCAACGCAACCTTCTACAAGTGGCGTGCCAAGTTTGGTGGCATGAACACTTCAATGATGGCGCATTTAGATGCAGTTCATACATCAACTATCCAAACAGCTGCCCCACAGTTTTCATCGGTAAAAACATACGCACTCGTCCGTTCTGCTCACACAGCACCTGAAATCCAAACGTCTGATAGAAGCCTTGAGCTGAGTCCGTTAAGCAGTCAACAACGATTGCGTAGGCTCGCATGTGAGCATTCACATCCCACAGGTACTCAAGCGCCTTAATCAGGCTCACTTTACCTAGACCGCTGCCATGAAACTCTTTATGGACAGCCAGCTGTACCAGTAAAAATACTGGGATGGGATAGTGAGGTAGTTTTTTAGCCAATGCAGCAGGTAATGTCTCACGACAAATCGAGCTGGGCGCAACGCTATAAAACGCACAGATCGGATACTTCTGATTGAGCAGCGGCGCAGTGCCAGGTAACACCATGGTGCGACTGATACCGGCCTGCATGTGTTTGGCTGCTTGAGTTTGAATAAAAGTATTCAGCTCACTCTCATCACAGTCAAAACGGCGAGCTTCATAGGGGCGGTATCAATCCCCCGCTACACTACGCTAACCGACCTGATGGAGAGATTCTCCACTAGAGGCTTTAACAATCGTGTGCATATCATCTGAGCAGCAGCTGGTTTAAAGTGAAGCTGACACAAAAAATCGCAAAACCCTCAATAAAAAAAGCCCATAACAATAAGGAACTGCAATGAAAAAACTGGCAAATCGAGTCGCTATCGTCACAGGCGCAGGTTCTGGAATTGGTCAAGGTATTGCACGGCGTTTGGCTGCAGATGGTGCCTCGGTGGTGATTGCTGAAATGAACGCAGATACTGGTGATGCCGTTGCCCAATCCATACAGCAAGACTTTGGCGTACCGGCCTCAGCCTTTCAAGTTGATATGTGCGATAAGACGCAAGTTCAGGCCATGGTTAAACACACGGTCAACACCTTTGGCACAGTCGATATTCTGGTCAATAACGCTTGGGCGGCGCGGCGTGGTGCAAGGCCGTTTACCGCAGTAGAGGACAAGACCGACGAGGACTCTGCGCACGCCTTTAACATTGGCTATATGGCCGCACTCTGGACCATGCAGGCGGTCTTTCCTTATATGCGTGATAAGCGCTGGGGCAGAATTATTAATCTAGCCTCGCTCAATGGCGTCAATGCCCACCCTTACACCGTTGACTACAACGCCGCCAAAGAAGCATTGCGCGCACTGACCCGTACTGCCGCACGCGAATGGGCGCAGTATCAGATTTGCTGCAATGTTATTTGCCCCGCCGCCCGCACTGCAGCCTATGAGAAATTTGCCGCAGCTCAACCAGACAACGCCGCTCAACTGCTTAAGCTTAATCCGATGGGTCGCATGGGTGATCCTGAGGCAGATATTGGCGGGGTTGCCGCGTTTTTAGCCAGCGACGATGCCCGCTACCTGACAGGTAATACGCTGTTTGCCGATGGCGGCAGCCATATCAATGGTGTGCCTTGGCTGGCGGGTGCTTAATCAGCTTAATTGATCATACGCATTGGCTGATCCAGTCCACGGCCTATATTCTGGCACTGGACTGCGATCATTGAGTGAGATGGTTTTTGTGCTGTATTCAAGCACCGGCCTAGGCTTATTCTTCACAGCCCTGTGTATAATTTTTTATCGTCCACCCTTAACATGCATCCATGCTGGATGCGCTCGGAGTTACTCATGCCCAACGCCCTACTCTCTGAGTTAGCGCTTCAATATCCCATTATTCAAGCCCCAATGGCTGGCACCTCGACGGTAGCGCTAGCGGCGGCAGTCTCCAATGCGGGCGGACTGGGCTCGCTGGGCTTAGGTAATTGCAACGTAGAGCAAGCTCGTGAGCAGATTCAGCAACTACAACAAGCGACGACTAAGCCCTTCAATGTTAACTTCTTTTGCCATCAGCCCGCGCTCAGTGACCCCGCGCGTGAGCAAGAGTGGCTGACATTATTACAGCCTTATTTTGCTGAATTTTCAGCCCAGCCACCCAGCCACATGTCGGCAGGCGTTCCTAGCTTTATTGATAACCCAGCCATGCTGGAGATGCTGCTGGAGGAACGTCCACCCGTAGTTAGCTTCCATTTTGGTTTGCCCAGCACTGCTGTTATTCAAGCGCTCAAACAAGCCGGCATTAAGCTGTTAGGCTGCGCGACGAATGTGGCTGAAGCTCAAGCGATTTGCGCAGCAGGACTGCATGGCGTGATTGCTCAAGGGCATGAAGCCGGTGGACACCGAGGCGTATTTGATCCATCGCAAGATGTAAAACTCGGATTGTTCAGTTTGCTGCAATTGTTAAAAAAAGAATGCTCGTTACCGGTGATTGCTGCCGGCGGCATTATGCATGGTCAAGCCATCGCCCAGGTCATGGCGATGGGCGCCAGCGCAGCACAAATGGGTACTGCCTTTATTTTATGCCCTGAATCAGCGGCCAATCAGGCCTATCGCACGCAGTTAAAAAGCAGCCGCGCCTATAATACTGAGGTCACTGCAGTGATTTCTGGCCGTCCAGCACGGGGTTTAGTCAATCGCTTTCATACTCAGCTGGCTGATAAACAGGCCATGCTCCCCGCCTACCCCACCACGTACAGCGCCGGAAAAGCCTTATATGCAGCGGCCAGCCAACAGGGCTGTTATGACTTTGCGCCGTTTTGGGCTGGCCAATCTGCGCCTTTAGCACGTGAATTACCGGCGACTGAACTGGTCGCACAATTGGTTGCAGAATGGCAACAGGGCGGCACTCACTGAGGTTGAACCCAATAACTATGTATCAGATCGTCCCTATCCAAGCGCAACACGATGCAGATATCTGCCGGATTATTCAACAGGTCGGCGCACAATATGGCGCCACCGGGGCAGGCTTTGGTCCCTCAGATGCCGAAGTGACCTGCATGAGCCAACACTACGTAGCCGAGCAGCGCAGCCAATATTTGGTCGCGCTGCTTGATGGGCATGTGGTTGGCGGCGCAGGTATCGCGCCCTTTCTGCACTATCGTGAGATTGCTGAACTAAAAAAACTGTTTTTACTGCCCAGCAGCCAAGGACTGGGCATCGGTAAAGCACTGACCCAAGCCTGTTTAGTTTTTGCCCAAGAGCAAGGCTATCAACAGTGTTATTTAGATACCTTAAGCAGCATGCAAAGCGCCATTGGTTTATATGAGAAGCTAGGCTTTACTCATCTTAAGCAACCTTTGGCTGGCACCCTGCACAGCGGGTGTGATGTGTGGATGCTTAAAATATTATAAAGCGCTGTACAGGTACGCTTTTTCTATACATGTAAAAACCACCTCACTTTAGCGCTCAGTGAGCGCTTGTGGGCATTATGCTGATTGTTCCATCGGCTAGGGCTGCCAGCTATCTCGCGAGGGCCCTAGCCGTGAGTATAGGGAAGAGTTTAATCGCGCATGATTAAACCTATTGCCGCGCGACACGCAGCAAACTAATGCTAATAATACAAAAACTGGACAGTCATCAGTCCCTTGATAGCTCCAGCGTGGTCTTCCCCATCCTCTACTGTTTTAACGTACTTAACAATAAAGTTTTTTTCAATTGAGCCCTCGACTGTTGTGGTGCCGTCACTAAAATCAACGGTGGTATCATTTGCCGCAACACCCACACCCACACCGACACCGACCCCATCGCTGACCACAGTGCTGTCATAGCCCACATTCCATTGCGCAATGGGTAAAAAATTTAGCGCTGGGCCGCCTGCAGTATCAAAAAACTTAAAGGCATATTGCGATTTTACTGACTCATCATCAGTGTACACAGTGCGCAAGTAGTCCTTTAAACCACCCGTGCTGTTGTGGTCATAAAAACTGGCCTTAACATCCACTCCAGCCGGGCAAGTCACTGGTCCAAGGGTAATTTCACCCCCTTGCAGCTCCAACCCCGCATCTAAATCGGGCTTGGCAACCTCGATAAGGCAGAAATCGCGGCGCTCTGAATCTAATGTACAGGTGCGTAAACTTGCTTGATCCACGATAATGGTAAATACAAGAGGCATATTAACCTCTTCATATTTACCCTCATTCAAACCTCTCGTACGTGTCGTTCTGTAGATAATGCGAGCAACTTCTTTATCAGCAATATACGCACCCGGTGTCACCTCACCCACCACCTTTAAGCGCGCTGTAAACGTCGGTCCAACTTTATTTTTTTCCTCTTCATTTTCCGCATAAAAAACCTGCAGGGGTGCTCCCGGTATCACCGCTTGATTTATAGAAATGACACCATGATCTTTCACATACAAATCTTTCACAAACAGCTTCATCGCTAAGCCATTGCCAATCTCAAAATAACCATCACCAACCGCAGGCAAGTTCACCTCCACGGTAACTTTCTGATCGATATCCACTGTTGGTAAACGATTCAGCCCTGCATAGGTAAAACCAAGGATTTCATTATCACCAGAGCACTTAAACTCGCTTCCTCCTGCTAGGTCAAACTCCATGAAACTTGGGTTATCAACACCGCCACTTAGTTTAAGCCCCCCCATGTTTCCAGTACCCACCATAAAAAGCATTCGACCCCCAGAGTTTGTGCGATCCCTATAAGGCAGCGCCACTATATTAAAAATATTTTCAGCACAAGCCTGCCCCCTCAAAACCCCACCATTCACAATCAGCGCCGCATAACTGGGCAGAGCCAGCATCAAGCTCAGGCACAAGATCAAATACTTCAACATGGGCATCTCCTTTTTACTGGCAAGTCACGTTTTGCGTGCGGTAGAACTGGGCGTCATCCATCTGCGCAATGTCATAATTAAAGCTGCACTGATTATTGCCCCAGCGCGCACTGAGGGTGGCCGCATCTTCCTTGGCTTCTAAAAACAAACGGCCATTGCTGGTAACAAAACCTAAGAAATTACTCTCAGCATCAAAGACTTCAGCGCTCATTGGAACCGGTTTACTATCGGCGGTGCGCACGGTTAACAACATAGTGCGCTTGGTCTCTGTCTTAAAGCGCACTATGGATGCCGTGTTACCGCGCGGTACCAACTCTTTTTGCGTTTGCTGCAGCACTACATCGAGGCTGGTGTCTTTAGGGCTTAAACGAATGCTATTGATTTCATAGGGCGACACATAAGGCACCAGACCCTGACCAAAACGGTTTAGATAAGTACCTGGGCGGTTTAAAATCTCAGCGCCCTGTGCATTATCTGCCTCAAGAATGGCAAATGA
>DASRNZ010000173.1:0-2570 GCA_035647155.1 Thiopseudomonas sp. | reverse complement strand
AAGTAATCTTTTGAGCTTACGGCGATTAGTAAACCGCGTAAAAAAATTAGCTAGCAGCCCTTGCATCTATCTATTTCCATTAAAAAACGCCCACGCGGTGGCGTAGTCTTGTTCGCGGTCGGGTTTGAAGAACGGTGCTTCGTACACGATGGTGCGTTCTACTGGGCCGGTGGCTTGGGTAATGTCGGTGTAGGTCTTGCTGACGGTGTCGCCGGGGTTTAAGTCGCGGATGTCTTTCCAGCCTAGGGCGATGCCTTGTTCGTTGCGTTCAGCGTTGTAGCAGATGCTTCTCACGGTCGACTTTAATATATCAACCCACATATCTTTGACTGAGCCCGAATCCAAAAACGCAAACAGGGCGCCCTCATCGTCAGGCAAGTCAGGAATGTACTTAAGGTCATACACATCAGTGGCAGAAAGGTAGCCATGCACAAAGACCTTAATGTGGCGGGCATCGTAATTTTGTTTTTTATTGGTGAAACGGAAGAATTCGCTCATAGGCTGTACCTAAACCATTGTGATGATGAAGCGATACCTACAAGTACCCCTTGAACAAGACATGAACGCTGCCCTTCAGGTTATTGGCTGGACGGATATCAAAATCATCGCCACCGTATTTGGGACAAAGGCCATCCTTCGGTGCGTCCCGCTCTATACTTTCTGGGAGCAAATGAGTGTTACAGGCGTCGGCCATACGTTTTTCAGCTACTTTATTCCCGCCTTATTCACGAGCCTTGACCTAAAATAAAGAAGGCGAGTGGTTTATCCTTTAAAATCAATATGTTCGGCAAGAACTTGATTAGAGAGGGCCACTCGCCATGGGTGAAACAATATCAACCTGGAAACCAACCTGCAACTCATCTATTGCGGTACAGCTCAGCGACCGAAAAACCAGTAGCGACGCCGGCGCACTTTTGTTGCGCGAGGTGCTCGATCGCAGTGGTGTGATTGAGAGCTTGGATCGGCTGTTGCTCGATGATCGTGAACCGGCCCGTGTGCAACATAGCTTGTCCAGTCAGCTTCGTACTTTGCTGATTCAGCGTGCGCTGGGCTGGGATGATCTGAGCGATACGCAAACCCTAGCAAATGACCCGGTTTTGCAGTTGGCCTGCAGCGATCAGCGCAGCACCACGCCACTGGAGCAGCCCCGTCCTTCGCAGCCGACTCTGTCGCGTCTGCTGAATCTATTGGCCACAGATATCAATGTATCAGCATTTCATGACGGTTTGCTCGACATGGCTATGTGGCGACTGTCCTCGATGCGCCGCGGCAAGCCGTTGTCATCGATAACGCTGGATATTGATGGCTTACCGATTGAAACCTTTGGGCGCCAAGTCAGAACGGGCTACAACAGCTATGTTGGTTATTCACACTACTCACCGCTGGTGGCTTCTATCGCTGAAACGGGCGACATGGTTGGCGGCTTATTACGAGAGGGAAACAGCGGCTGCGCAGTACAAGCTGAGCATTGGATTCCCAAACTGGTTGAACGAATTGGTAAGACAACCAGCACCAAGGTCAGAGTTCGTTTTGATGCCGGTTTTACCGGCAACCCAACACTTTCGGCGCTGGATGACGCTAAAATCGAGTATGTGGGTCGATTGTCCAGCAATGCCGTGCTTGAGCGTGAAGCGGCACACTACCTCAAACGCCCAGTCGGCCGACCGACCAATGAACCGCGTGAGTGGTGCCATGAGTTTTATTATCAGGCCGAGTCTTGGAAGGAGTCACGACGCATAATTTTAGTTGTTTGTGAGCAACCGGATGATCTGTTTTTAAAACACTTTTTCCTAGTCACCAGCTTGGGCTGGGAGGACTGGAAGCCGAATGAAATACTGGATTTATATCGCAAACGCGGCAAAGCTGAGGGGCACATGGGCGAGCTGAAAGATACGCTTAACGTGCACCTCTCTTCTACTTGCCGTGGCGCATCTACCGTGCAACAAGTGATGGGTCGCAATCAAGTCAGCCTACTGCTGAGTCTCTACGCCTACCAGATGATGCACAGCTTGCGGACGCTGATGGAAAACATCACGCAAAAGGGCTGGAGCATCCGCAAAGTCCGCGAACAAATCTTGAAAACAGCTGCGACAGTGGCCGTGCATGCACGAAAAATAGCGGTTCATATCGGGCAATCCGGCGGTAAATGGTGGCCCAGCCTGCTTAAAAACTTGCCCCGACTGCATCAGGCTCAAACTTAAATCTAGGCGTGCAACAAACAGAGTATCGGCTGAAAAGCTGAGGCTTTACCTTGCCTGAATGGCAAGGAAAGTTATGAAAGTGCTGTAAATAAGCTCCAAATCCCGCTATTTTTATGCTGTAAGAGATAATGCACTATCTAGAATCGTGCCCTCCAGCCCAAAAACAGTCAGTGGGTCACCTGGCTGTCAAAAATGAGTTACTTTAGGGGCTCTCATGAATAAGACGGGTTTAAGGAGGGTGGCTCAAATGAAAGAATTAAAGTTCTTGTAGCTGATGCAAAGGTTAAAGGCGCTAGAGGGATGAGACCCGGTGGGTTTACTCAATCGTACATTTGGGATGATGCTGGAAACTGGAGGGTCTGCGAATAA
>DASRNZ010000172.1:0-19320 GCA_035647155.1 Thiopseudomonas sp. | reverse complement strand
GCCGGTGCAACCTATTTGGCCTATGGCGCAGAGTTATTGCTGCCAGTCAGTCAGTTGAAAATTCGTGGCAGTCATAATTATGCCAACGCATTGTCTGCGCTAGCCATCGGCGCATCGATGAACCTACCGATGCCCGCCATGCTCACGGCATTACAAGCATTTCCAGGGCTTGAGCACCGCTGTCAGTGGTTGCGTCAAGTGCAGGGCGTGGATTGGTACAATGATTCCAAAGCCACCAATGTCGGTGCCGCCTTAGCTGCGATTGAAGGCTTAGGTGCAGATCATGCGGGAAAACTGGTATTGATTGCTGGTGGCGATGGTAAAGGCGCTGATTTCTCCAGTCTAAAAGAGCCTGTTGATCAATATTGCCGCGCGGTGATTGTGCTGGGGCGTGATGGCGAGCGTGTTGCCCAAGCTTTAAGCGATGGTATGTTGATTGAGCGCGTCAGCAGTCTTGCTGAGGCAGTGGCAGCAGCGGCTCGATTAGCAGAGGTGGGTGATAGCGTTTTATTAGCACCGGCTTGCGCGAGTTTAGATATGTTTAAAAGTTTTGAGGAGCGTGGTGATGTCTTCGCCCAAGCAGTCGGAGCCTTGCTATGAATTTTAATCTGCGCGATATCATTGCGATGCCTTCACCCTGGCGTCATGACAATAAAGTCGATATTGATTTTCCCTTGCTCGCCGCTTGCCTACTGTTGATGGGTATTGGTTTGGTGATGATTGCATCTGCCTCATCAGCGGTGGCTTACACCAATACGGGTAATACCTTTCATTATTTTACCCGCCATATGGTCTATGTAGTGATTGCCTTAGTGGCCGGTTGGGTCACACTGTTTGTACCGATGTCGGTCTGGCATCGTTACAGCGGTTGGTTATTAGTGGCGGCGTTTGCCGTGCTACTTTTAGTGTTGATTCCAGGTATTGGTCGTGAAGTCAACGGTTCACGGCGTTGGATTGGTATGGGTGTGTTTAATATCCAGCCGTCTGAACTGGCAAAACTATTTATGGTGGTCTTTCTGGCGGGCTTTTTAGTGCGTCGTAAAGATGAAGTGAAGCAGCGTTTACGCGGTTTGATTAAGCCCTTGGTGCTGGCCATGATCATGGCGGGACTCTTAGCCAAAGAGCCTGACTATGGCGCGGCTGTAGTGATGCTGGGTAGCGTTACGGTGATGCTGTATTTGGCCGGCGTGCGTTTAATATTATCCCTGACACTAATGCTGATTTTGTTTGGTTTACTTTTTTCTGTGGTAGGTCTTGAAAGCTACCATATGGCGCGTTTTACCAGCTTTACTGATCCATGGGAGGATCAGTACGGCACCGGCTATCAGCTGACCCAAGCCTTAATTGCTTTTGGGCGTGGCGAATGGTTTGGCTTAGGCTTAGGTAATAGCATCCAGAAACAGTTCTTTTTACCTGAGGCGCACACTGACTTTGTATTCTCAGTGTTGGCCGAAGAGTTAGGCATGTTAGGTGGTTTGATCACACTGGTTTTATTTATGTTTGTCAGCGTGCGCGCTTTGTTGATTGGTGTATGGGCCGAGCAGGCCAAGCAGTATTATTCAGCCTATGTGGCTTATGGTTTAGCCATGCTATGGATTGCGCAGGTGGTGATTAACCTCGGTGTGAATACCGGTCTGCTGCCGACCAAAGGCTTAACTTTGCCTTTTATCAGTTATGGCGGTAGTTCGCTGGTGGTCTGCTGTATCAGCTTAGCGATGTTGCTGCGCATTGAGTGGGAACGTCGTACGTTATTGCTGTCCAATGACTCGATGAGCAAAGCACAAATCACAGCAATGGCCAAGGGGGTGCGCAGTGCAGGGTAATATTTTGATTATGGCTGCGGGTACTGGTGGTCATGTTTTTCCAGCATTGGCCTGTGCGCAAGAATTTACTGCGCGCGGTTATACAGTGCATTGGTTGGGTGCTGGGCGTGGGATGGAGAATGAATTAGTACCTGCGGCTGGTTACACTCTGCATACACTGAAAGTCAGCGGTTTGCGTGGTAAAGGAGTGCGCTCTTTATTAACTGCGCCCTTTAAACTCTTGGCTGCTTTATGGCAGGCTAAGCGTTTAATGCGTGAGCTTAAACCTGTCTGTGTGCTGGGCTTTGGCGGCTATGTGACGGGCCCAGGTGGTTTAGCCGCCAAGCTGTCATCTATTCCATTGGTGATTCATGAACAAAACGCGGTAGCAGGCACGGCAAATCGTGCTTTAGCAACTTTTGCTCAGCGTATTTGCGAAGCCTTTCCCAATACTTTTAAAAAGCGTGAAAACTGTGTCACCACAGGTAATCCGGTACGCGAAGCTTTGTTTTTATCTGCAGTGCGCGCGCCATTACATGATCGAGCCGTCAATTTATTAGTGCTCGGTGGTAGTTTAGGTGCCGAGCCGCTGAATAAATTATTACCGGCAGCATTGGCTCAAGTTTCGCCTGAGTTACGTCCTAAGGTGCAGCATCAAGCGGGACGCAATAATAACGATGTCACCCGCGAGCGCTATCAAGCGGTGGCTGTAGAAGCGCAGGTGGTTCCTTTTATCAGTGATATGGCTAGCGCCTATGCGTGGGCTGATTTAGTTATTTGTCGTGCCGGTGCATTGACTGTGAGTGAGTTGGCGGCTGCAGGTTTAGCTTCTTTTTTAGTGCCATTGCCGCATGCCATTGATGATCACCAAACCCGTAATGCAGAATTTTTGGCAAAGCAGGACGCATCCGTCCTATTGCCACAACATACTATTGATGCAGATCGTTTAGCTGCACAGTTAACTGAGGTACTGATGGACAAACAACGCATTAAAACCATGGGTGAACAGGCGCGCTTATTGGCGCAGCCCGATGCTACGCAGCGTGTTGTTGCTGTATGTTTGGAGGTGGCCCGTGGTTGATTTATTACAGCCAACAACGGCTGAAATGCGTCGCATGCGTCGTATTCGTCGTATCCATTTTATTGGTATTGGCGGCACAGGTATGTGCGGTATTGCTGAAGTACTGCGTAACTTAGGTTATGAGGTTTCAGGCTCAGACTTAAAGCCCACAGCAGTGACTGAGCGTTTGCAGAGCCTTGGCGTGCAGGTGGTGTTTGGTCATCATGCTGAAAACGTAGAGCATGCTGATGTGGTTGTGGTGTCGAGCGCGATTAATACAAGTAACCCTGAAGTTGCGCGTGGTTTAGAGCGTCGTATTCCTGTAGTGCCGCGTGCGGAAATGTTGGCCGAGTTGATGCGTTATCGTCACGGTATCGCCGTGGCCGGTACCCACGGTAAAACCACCACTACAAGTTTATTGGCATCGGTGTTTGCTGCTGCTGGTTTAGACCCAACTTTTGTCATCGGTGGTCGTTTAAATGCTGCCGGGAGTAATGCGCAGTTGGGTGGTGGTTGCTATTTAATCGCTGAAGCGGATGAGAGTGATGCCAGCTTCCTGCATTTACAGCCGATGGTTTCAGTGGTAACCAATATTGACGCTGACCATATGAGCACTTATGGCGGCGACTTTAATAAGCTGAAAAAGACCTTTGTTGATTTTTTACATAACTTACCGTTTTATGGTTTAGCTGTGCTGTGTATTGATGATCCATCGGTGCGTGATATCGCTAAGCAAGTTAAGCGGCCGATACTGACCTATGGCTTTTCAGATGATGCTGATCTGCGCGCTATTGATGTATCTCAAGACGGCATGCGTACTTCATTCACTGTGTTGCGTAAAGGTCGTGAGCCTCTGCCTGTCTCAGTCAATATGCCAGGTAAACATAATGTTCTAAATGCCTTGGCAACCATTGCCATTGCAACGGATGAAGGCATTGCTGATAGCGCTATTATTGCCGGATTATCGGGCTTTGAAGGCGTCGGTCGACGCTTTCAAATGTTCGGTGAGTTACCCGTTGAAGGGGGTAGCGTGATGCTGGTGGATGATTACGGTCATCACCCCAGTGAAGTCGCTGCAGTGATTAAAGCAGTTCATGATGGTTGGCCCAATCGTCGCTTAGTCATGGTTTATCAGCCGCACCGTTATAGCCGTACGCGTGATTTATATGAAGATTTTGTGCAAGTACTCGGTGAAACCAATCTGTTGTTATTGCTCGAAGTTTACCCGGCAGGTGAAGAGCCGATTCCGGGCGCGGGCAGTCGCCAACTCTGTCACAGTATTCGTCAGCGTGGTCGTTTAGATCCTTTATATGTTGAACGCGGTACTGACCTTGCGCCACTGTTAAAACCTTTGCTGCAGCCAGGTGATATTTTACTCTGCCAAGGTGCCGGTGATGTCGGTGGTATTGCTCCAAGTTTAATTAAACATCCATTATTTGCTGCTACCAAGGAGACACACTGATGAGCCAGGCTTTTGATGTTCAAGCATTCGGTCGTGTTGCCGTACTGTACGGTGGCAGTAGTGCTGAGCGTGAAGTATCACTGCAATCCGGTGCTGCAGTATTAGCGGCCTTACAGCAAGCAGGTGTTGATGCCTTTGGTATTGATGTCGGTGATGATGTACTGGCGCGTTTATGTGAGCAGAAAATCGATCGCGCCTTTATTGTTTTACATGGCCGTGGCGGTGAAGACGGTACAGTGCAGGGTTTACTTGAGTGTGCTGGAATTCCTTACACCGGTAGTGGTGTGTTGGCTTCGGCCTTGGCCATGGATAAGTTGCGCACTAAGCAAATTTGGCATAGCGTCGGTTTACCAACGCCACGTCATGCTGCGCTGAGCAGTGAAGAGGACTGCCAGCAAGCGGCTAAAGAGCTAGGATTTCCGTTAATTGTGAAGCCCGCAAGTGAGGGTTCAAGTATTGGTATGGCGAAGGTGGACGATCTAGCTGCCTTATTAGCCGCTTGGCACGAAGCACGGCAGTTTGACCCACAAGTGTTGGTTGAGCAATGGATCTCAGGCCCTGAGTTTACGATTGCCATGCTCAATGGTGAGGTGTTGCCGCCGATTCGTTTGGGTACCAGTCATGCTTTTTATGATTATGAAGCTAAGTATTTATCCAATGACACCCAATATCAAATTCCCTGCGGCTTAGCAGCAGAGAAAGAAGCCGAGTTGCGCACTTTAACCGCGCGCGCTTGTCAAACGCTTGGAGTCACCGGCTGGGGGCGTGCGGATGTAATGCAGGATGCACAAGGTGACTTTTGGTTTTTAGAAGTCAATACCGTGCCGGGCATGACAGACCATAGCTTAGTCCCTATGGCTGCAAGGGCTGCAGGCTTAGACTTTAATACCTTGGTATTAAGCATTTTGACTGGTACTTTACAGGTACGAGGTTAAAACTGTGAGCAGTGCGCCTCGACAAAAGACAACTCGTACGCCGCGTGGTGCAAAGCGACAAGCACCTGTACGCGGTGCACGTCGTGCTGCTGCGCAGAAAGCGCCGTGGCAATGGCCTAAGCCGAACTGGACAAAGATCAGTTTGGTTATTTTGCTGGCTGTTGTTATTGCGGGAGCACTGAATGCTGAGCGGAGTTGGCTGTGGTTAAAACCGCATGTTAATCCAACTATTACCACGGTGCGTGTGCTGGGTGATTTAAATCCAGAAAGGCAACGTTTAGTTGAAGGAAAACTAATGCCTTATAGCAATGGACTGTTTTTTTCTATCGATATCGTGGCCGTGCGTAAAGTGTTAGATGAGTTACCTTGGATTGCACATGCTGAGGTCAGTCGTATTTGGCCTGATCAGTTGCAAGTGATTATTCAAGAGCAGTTGCCTGTGGCACGCTGGGGGCAGGATGCGTTATTGAGTACTCAAGGCTATTTGTTTACCGCGGTAGATGTACAGGCTTATAGCCATTTACCGCAGTTGATTGGGCCTGAGGATACGCAAGCTCGAGTCATGCGCCAGTATTTGATGTTTAGCCAAGCGTTACGACCCTTGGGTTACTCGATTAAGCAACTGGAAATGCGTGAGCGAGGTAGTTGGTTTATAACCACGCAAACAGGATTGCAATTACTGTTTGGGCGTGATCATTTAGTTGATAAAATGCGCCGTTTTGCTGTGGTATATGAGGCAGAGTTAAAAGAACAGATTGATAAAATTGAGCGGGTTGATTTGCGTTATGCCAACGGTTTAGCCGTGGCTTGGCATGCCCCGACAGAAAGTGAAACTACAGCAGTGGTGGCGCAGTGAAGGAGAGAGAATTAATGGCACATGAGAATAACCACAACATGATTGTTGGTCTTGATATAGGTACCTCAAAAGTTGTGGCGTTGGTGGCCGAAGTCACTCCTGATGGTGAGTTGAATATTATTGGTTTAGGTACACACTCCGTGCGTGGTTTAAAGAAGGGTGTGGTGGTTAATATTGAATCGACAGTGCAGTCGTTGCAGCACGCCATTGATGAAGCACAAAAAGTAGCAGACTGTGATATTTACTCTGTGTTTGTAGGTATTGCTGGTAGTCATATTCGCAGCCAAAACTCCGATGGTATTGTTGCCATTCGTGACGGTGAAGTCAGTCGTGCTGACTTAGAGCGTGTTTTAGATGCTGCGCAAGCTGTGGCTATCCCCACTGATCAGAAGGTCTTGCACACTTTAGCGCAAGATTATGTTATTGATAATCAAGAAGGTGTGCGTGAGCCGCTGGGCATGTCGGGTGTGCGTTTGGAAGCACGCGTACATGTGGTCAGTTGTGCGATTAATGCAGCGCAGAATATTGAAAAATGTGTGATCCGTTGTGGCTTAGCTGTTGAAGATATCATTCTGGAGCAGTTAGCCTCAGCCAGTGCGGTATTGACAGAAGATGAGCAAGAGTTAGGTGTATGCCTGATTGATATCGGCGGTGGTACTTCCGATATTGCCATCTTTACTGAAGGTGCGATTCGCCATACTGCGGTGATCCCGATTGCCGGCGATCAAGTCACCAATGATATTGCCATGGCGCTGCGTACACCGACACAGTATGCCGAAGAAATTAAAGTGCGTTATGCCTGTGCGCTGGCCAAGCTTGCCGGTCCTGACGAGATGATTAAAGTGCCTAGTGTTGGTGACCGTGCCCCACGAGAGTTATCGCGCCAGGCCTTAGCTGAAGTGGTTGAGCCGCGCTATGAAGAGTTATTCAGTTTGATTCTTGCCGAATTACGTCGCAGTGGCTACGAAGATATGATCCCCGCCGGTATTGTGTTAACCGGTGGTACCGCAAAAATGGAAGGCGCAGTTGAGCTGGCAGAAGAAATTTTCCATATGCCAGTGCGTGTAGGATCGCCCCAAGGTATCAAAGGTATCGATGAAGTGGTGCGCAACCCTATTTACTCAACAGCGGTTGGGTTATTGATTCATGGGTTACGTAAGCAAGCAGGCGGTTCAATTGTGCCGGGTGTTGGCTATGATCAAATAGAAGAAAAGTCACCAGTGTTTATACGCGTTAAACGCTGGCTACAAAATCAGTTTTAATTAAATACACCAGCGTAAGCTGGGCTATAACTATAAAGGGTAGGAGAGAGCTATGTTTGAATTAGTTGAACAGACTCCGCAGCATGCAGTGATTAAGGTCATTGGCGTCGGTGGTGGTGGTGGTAATGCTGTTAATCACATGGTCGCTAGCAATATTGAAGGTGTTGAGTTTATTTGCGCTAACACTGACTCGCAAGCCTTACGTGATATTACAGCGCGCACTATCTTGCAGTTGGGTGCCAACCTAACCAAAGGACTGGGTGCTGGTACCGATCCTGAAGTCGGTCGCAAAGCAGCAGAAGAAGATCGTGAGCGCATTGCTGAAGTGCTACAAGGCACTGATATGGTCTTTATCACCACAGGTATGGGTGGTGGTACCGGTACTGGTGCAGCTCCAGTGATTGCCCAAGTTGCTAAAGAAATGGGTATTTTGACTGTGGCTGTTGTAACGCGCCCATTCCCTTTTGAAGGGCGTCGTCGCTTACAGATTGCTGATGAAGGTATCCGTGCGTTAGCTGAGCATGTTGATTCTTTGATCACTATTCCAAACGAAAAATTACTAACCATTTTGGGTAAGGATGCCAGCTTGTTATCTGCTTTTGCTAAAGCAGATGATGTTTTAGCCGGTGCTGTGCGTGGTATTTCCGACATCATTAAACGTCCAGGTATGATTAACGTTGACTTTGCTGACGTTAAAACCGTGATGAGCGAAATGGGTATGGCGATGATGGGTACGGGTTCTGCTACTGGCAGTAACCGTGCACGAGAAGCCACTGAAGAAGCGGTGCGTAACCCACTGTTGGAAGATGTAGTGCTGCATGGTGCACGTGGTATTTTAGTCAATATTACCGCTGGCCCAGACCTTTCTTTAGGTGAATACGAAGAAGTAGGTAGCATTATCGAGGCTTTTGCTTGCGATGAAGCCATGGTTAAAGTCGGTACCGTCATTGACCCTGACATGCGTGATGAACTGCATGTCACAGTGGTGGTAACAGGTCTTGATGAGCGTGCTGAAAAGCCTGCGAAGGCGGTTGAAAGTGCTGCTCCAGCAAAAGCGGGTAGAGCCCCAGCAGCCGTGCGCTTACCAGCTGAAGAACCCGCAGATACGGATTACGCTAGATACGATTCACCAGCAGGTCAACGTCGCCGTGATAGTGCTGTTCCAGCGGTTAAACCCAATAGCCAAGAAGAGATTGATTACTTGGATATACCCGCGTTTTTACGACGTCAGGCGGATTGATAAAGCTTGGAATGGCGAGTGGATTTCTTTATTCGTTCAGCATCTGTTAAGATGCGGGCAATTATTGAAACCTATTCGCAACCAGTATAGCAGCGGCCTAAGTCATGATTAGACAACGCACCTTGAAAAATATTATCCGTGCCACTGGTATCGGCTTGCACTCAGGCGAGAAAGTTTACCTGACCTTGCGCCCAGCACCAGTGGATGCGGGCATCGTATTTCGCCGTATGGATTTAGATCCTATGGTAGAAATACCTGCTTTAGCAAAAAATGTGGGTGAAACCACCATGTCAACTACGCTTGTCAAAGACGGCGTTAAAGTAGACACGGTTGAACACCTGTTATCAGCCATGGCAGGCTTGGGAATTGATAACGCTTATGTTGAGCTTTCGGCGCCTGAAGTGCCGATTATGGATGGCAGTGCTGGACCTTTTGTGTTCTTGATTCAGTCAGCTGGATTAGAAGAGCAGGATGCGCCAAAACAATTTATCCGTATTTTGCGGGAATTGACGGTTGAAGATGGAGAGAAACGCGCAACTTTCTTGCCTTTTGAAGGCTTTAAAGTAGGCTTTGAAATTGAGTTCGACCACCCTGTATTTGCAGGGCGAACACAAACAGCCTGCGTCGACTTTTCCAGCACTTCATTTGTTAAAGAAGTGAGCCGTGCACGCACCTTTGGTTTTATGCGTGATATTGAATATTTGCGCACGCACAACCTTGCCTTAGGTGGCAGTGTTGATAATGCTATTGTTGTTGATGAAACCTCTGTGCTCAATGAAGACGGTCTTCGTTACGAAGATGAATTCGTTAAGCATAAAATTCTTGATGCCATTGGTGATTTATATTTGCTTGGCAAAAGCTTAATTGGTGAGTTCCGTGGCTATAAGTCAGGGCACGCACTGAATAATTTACTGCTAAGAACGCTACTTGAGCAGCCTGATGCTTGGGAAGTAGTGACCTTTGCAGATGCAAGCACAGCGCCTATTTCTTATATGCGACCTGCTGCAGCAGTTTAATCTCTACCCTAATACTTTAAACCACCCACTATGGGTGGTTTTTTTTTGCCTGTATTATGCTGTTTTGAGAGTGCCTAAGTGGTGGTGCAACTTAGGCATTCGTTCATTTAGTGGGGTGGGGATACTTTTTCATCCTCTGCAGGTAGTGTGTTTTTCCAGCCCTTATTGCCTGGAATCACTATATTAAGTAGTAGCGCAATCACTGCGCAGAGTGAAATACCTGATAGGGTAAAATCTCCGCTGCCGATGCTCATACCGCCAATGCCAAACACCAAGGTGACTGAAACAATAATTAGATTACGTGCCTCGGACAGGTCGACTTGATTACGGATTAGAGTGTTTAAACCGACCACTGCAATGGAGCCAAATAATAAGCATAAAATCCCGCCCATCACCGGCACGGGAATACTTTGCAAGGCAGCACCGAACTTGCCGATAAAGGCTAGTGCTATAGCAAACACCGCAGCCCAAGTCATAATGACTGGATTGTAGTTTTTAGTTAGCATCACCGCGCCGGTGACTTCAGCGTAGGTGGTATTGGGTGGGCCGCCGAGCATGCCAGCAGTGGTGGTGGCTAAACCATCACCTAGTAGCGTGCGGTGTAAGCCCGGCTCCTTAATATAGTTCTGCCCAGTGACTGTGCCGATGGCAATCACACCACCAATATGTTCAATGGCTGGCGCTAAGGCGACCGGCAACATAAACAAAATCGCCCCAAGGTGAAACTCAGGAGCAACAAAGGCAGGCAGTGCAAACCACGGCGCTACAGCGATTGCTTCAGTACTGACTTCACCTAAAATGACTGCGAGCGTGCAACCCACAATAATTCCAGCCAAAATCGGTATAAGACGAAATAAGCCGCGGCCGAGGGTGGCTACTGTCAGGGTGGCGACTAAAGCTGACATAGAGATGATCATGGCTGTGGGGTAGGCAATTAACTGTGTGGCACCATCACCTGACTTGCCCATTGCCATATTCACAGCCACCGGTGATAAGGCTAGGCCAATACTCATAATCACCGGAGCGATGACCACAGGCGGCAGTAGTCTGTCGATAAAGCCTGTGCCTTTTAAGCGTACAACCCCGCTCAACATAACGTACACCAGACCAGACGCCATAATCGCCCCCAATACTGCAGGCAAACCAAAGTTGGTTTTCGCATACAAAATAGGTGCAATAAAGGCAAAGCTTGAGGCCACAAAAACGGGGACTTGGCGTTGAGTCACCAGTTGGAAAACCAGTGTGCCAAGACCTGCAGTAAAGAGTGCAACGTTGGGGTCCATTCCCGTAATCAGTGGCATCAGCACCAAGGCACCGAAGGCCACAAACAGCATTTGCGCACCCACTAAAGCTTGCCGCCAAGCCGGCTCGACAGGATGAGAGAGCATGGGTTAACTCTCCTTTTGCTTAGTGCCAAAAATTTTATCACCGGCATCACCCAGGCCCGGCACGATATAGCTGTTGCTGTCTAAGCCCTGATCAATTGCTGCGGTATAGATAGCGACATCAGGGTGAGCAGCATGAACGGCTTGAACACCTTCTGGTGCAGCCACTAATACCATGGCACGAATTTCTTTACAGCCGGCTTTTTTAAGCAAATCAATAGTGGCAATCATTGAGTTGCCGGTGGCCAACATAGGGTCAATAATCAAGGACAAGCGCGCGGGCATATCGGGTGCGAGTTTTTCTAAATAAGTATGTGCTTCAAGAGTGTTTTCATTGCGTACCACACCAACGGCACTGACTTTAGCGCTCGGCAGTAGGCTCAGTACGCCTTCAAGCATGCCGATGCCAGCGCGTAAGATGGGTACTACAGTGATTTTTTTGCCCGCAATTTTCTCAACTTCAACTGTGCCACTCCAGCCATCAATAGTGTGAGTTTCTAAAGGTAAGTCTTTGGTGGCTTCATAGGTCAGTAATGTGCCAAGTTCTTGAGCCAGCTCGCGAAAGTGTTTGGTGCTGATATCCGCACGACGCATTAAGCCCAGTTTGTGGCGAATCAGAGGGTGACGAATTTCATTAGCAGACATAAGCAGCTCCAAGATCAAGAGGGTAGGCGCTTAGATTAAATGAAACTGGGTAAGACGGCACTTTGTTTATCCATAAAACTTGCCCTCAGCGGTGTGTCGCAGTACCTTTTGCGCTTTAACCACTTAATAAAGAGTCTTGCGATGTCTGTTGATCTTAAGCATATCCAGCAAATAATGGATGAAGCTGATGTTTTATTCACTGCCGATGAGGTTGAAGCGGCGATTGATCGTGTGGCTGAACAGATTAATCAGCAGTTGAGCGAGAGCAATCCGATTGTTTTTTGTGTAATGAATGGTGGTTTGATTTTTATGGGAAAATTGCTGACCAAATTAACTTTTCCACTGGAGCAGTCCTATCTGCATGCCAGCCGTTACCGTAATGAAACCAGCGGCGGCGAGTTGTTTTGGAAGGCTAAGCCTGAAGTGTCGTTAATGGATCGAGAAGTTTTGATTGTTGATGATATTTTGGATGAAGGTCACACCTTAGCGGCCATTGTTGAGTTTTGTCAGAACGCTGGTGCGAGTCAAGTGCACACTGCAGTGCTGATGGATAAGCTGCATGACCGTAAAGCGCGTCCAGACTTAAAAGCGGACTTTTTTGGTTTGCATTGTGAAGATCGTTATATCTTTGGTTACGGCATGGACTATAAAGGTTACTGGCGTAACGCCGCAGGTATTTATGCGGTTAAAGGTTTGTAATTATGTTGGCTTGTGCTTTTTAGCATGTAGCGCTAAGCGCTCCAATGCTTCACGTAGCGCAGGGTTTTGCGTGCCTTCTGCGCTGTCTTGAATGGTTTGGCCTGCCTGCTCGGACAGTTCAATGTTACGTGTTGTTAGCTTTTGGCCCTGCACGGGCGGACGGACTTTGAGTTGAATACGTGAGATATCACTAAATTCATCTAAGCCTTGCAGTTGTTCGAGCAAGCGTTTTTGTTGATAGCGTAGACGTGTAGCCCAGTGTCCGTTACTGATAATTAAAGTCATTATTCCAGTTTGGTAGCTGGCTAAGAGGCAGTGCTCGCGTGCTGCAGGTTGTAAAAACTGATTGAGTAAATGTTGTAAGCGATCAGTGGCTTGCGCGCGCGCCACTAAGCGCTGCAAAGAAATGCTGCTTTGTAATACGCGGGAGGTTGTTTGCGCTTTAATTGGGCGGTAGCTCATGATTGACCTCACAAAAACAAGTTTTGTCGTGCATTGGTCTATAGTTTTCAGCAAAGTAGGCTTGAAATATGCGCAATGCAGTACAATGTTAAACATCTAGTATAGCTCACAAAAAATTGTCGTTATGTTGAGCGTCTTATATTTGAGTATCCCCCGTACGCTGAGTTGTTGACTAAGGTTACTTTATTCAGTTGTAAATAAGGGTAGAATGAATTTTTTGTGCGGGTGAGTACAGTATGTCTTACGCGCCTTCACCCCCCAAAAATGGAAGCGTTATTAATTATGTTTGCGCCTTTATTCAGAAAACTTCTCGGAAGTAAAAATGATCGTGATGTTAAACGCATGTATAAAACGGTTGCTACCGTCAATGCGTTTGAAGAGCAGATGGTTGCTTTATCAGATGAACAGTTACAAGCCAAGACTCATGAATTTCGCGAACGCTTAGCGGGTGGTGAAAGCCTGAATAAACTCTTGCCTGAAGCCTTTGCTGTGGCTCGTGAAGCAGGTAAGCGCGTGATGGGTATGCGCCACTTTGATGTGCAGTTGATTGGTGGGCAGACTTTGCATGAAGGCAAAATTGCTGAAATGCGCACCGGTGAAGGTAAAACCTTGGTGGCAACACTGGCGGTATATCTCAATGCCTTGCCTGCTAAAGGTGTGCATGTGGTGACCGTCAACGATTATTTGGCCCGTCGTGATGCGAATTGGATGCGTCCGCTGTATGAGTTTTTAGGTCTGTCTGTGGGTGTTGTTGTACCTTTTCAAGATCCTGAAGAAAAGCGTGCAGCCTATGCCTGTGATATCACTTATGGTACTAACAACGAATTTGGCTTTGACTATTTACGCGACAATATGGCGTTTAGTGTTGAGGAAAAATTCCAGCGTGAATTGCACTTTGCGGTGATTGATGAAGTGGACTCCATCTTAATTGATGAGGCGCGCACTCCTCTGATTATTTCAGGGCAAGCTGAAGACAGTTCTGAGTTGTATAAGCAAATTAACCTGATTATTCCTACGCTTAAACGTCAAGTAGAAGATAAAGAAACTGAAGAAGTGCTGGAAGAAGGGCACTACAGTATTGATGAACAAGCGCGTCAGGTTGAACTCAATGAAGCCGGTCACCAGTACATTGAAGAAAAACTCACCGAACTGGGCTTATTAGCTGAAAATGAGTCTTTGTATTCTGCCAGCAACTTAAGTTTGCTGACTCACGTGAACGCAGGCTTACGTGCGCACACATTGTTTCAGCGCAACGTTGAATATATCGTGCAAGGTGATCAAGTGGTGCTGGTTGATGAGCACACTGGACGTACCATGCAAGGTCGTCGCTTATCAGAAGGTCTACACCAAGCGATTGAAGCCAAAGAAGGTGTGCATATTCAGCCGGAAAGCCAAACCTTGGCGTCAACTACATTCCAGAATTACTTCCGTTTATACGAAAAACTCTCAGGTATGACCGGTACTGCCGATACGGAAGCCTTTGAGTTTCGTCAGATTTACGGCTTGGATGTCACTGTTATTCCAACGCACCGCCAAGTGGCGCGTAAAGATTTTAATGACTTAGTGTTCTTAACTCAGCCTGAAAAATATGTGGCGATTGTCGCTGATATTCGTGAGTGCCAAGAGCAAGGCCGTCCGGTATTAGTCGGTACCGCGTCGATTGAAAGCTCAGAGCATGTGTCGACCGTTCTGACGGCAGAAGGCATTGAGCATAAAGTCCTCAACGCCAAGCATCACGACTTAGAAGCCGATATTATTGCTCAAGCAGGCCGACCTGGCGCGATCACTATTGCCACCAATATGGCTGGTCGTGGTACGGATATTGTGTTGGGCGGTAGTTGGGAAGCAGAAGTGGCGGCACTGGAAAACCCCAGTGATGCACAAGTTGCTGAGATTAAAGCGGCATGGCAAAAGAGCCATCAGCAGGTGATTGAAGCCGGTGGCTTGCATGTGATTGCCACTGAGCGTCACGAGTCACGTCGTATTGATAACCAGTTGCGCGGCCGTTCAGGACGCCAAGGTGATCCAGGTTCAACCCGTTTCTACTTGTCGCTGGAAGACAGTCTGATGCGTATTTTTGCTTCAGATCGCGTCAAGAACTTTATGAAAGCCCTCGGCATGAAAGAAGGCGAAGCCATTGAGCACCGTATGGTGAGTAACGCGATTGAAAAAGCGCAGCGTAAAGTTGAAGGTCGTAACTTCGATATGCGTAAGCAGTTGCTTGAGTACGATGATGTGGCTAACGAGCAGCGTAAAGTGATCTACCATATGCGCAATAGCTTGCTGACCTCTGATGATGTTGGAGATGTTGTTGCTGAGTTTAGATATGAAGTGCTGGGCAGTACCTTGGATCAGTTTATTCCGCCACAGTCATTGCCTGAGCAGTGGAATATTGCAGAGTTGGAAGAGGCTATTGCTGAAGGTTTTGGCGTACAGCTACCGATTCAACAATGGTTAGACGCTGACGACAGTCTCTATGAAGATACTTTGCGCGAGCGTATTGGGCAGGAGATTGTTGCCGCCTATGCAGAAAAAGAAACCTTGGTCGGCGCTGAAGGCTTACGCAGTTTTGAGAAGCAAATTATCTTGCGTGTGCTAGATGATTTGTGGAAAGAGCATTTATCTGCGATGGATCACTTGCGTCACGGTATTCACTTGCGTGGTTATGCGCAAAAGAACCCAAAGCAAGAGTACAAGCGTGAATCCTTTAATTTATTCCGTGATCTGTTGGAGTCGATTAAGCGTGACTCGATTCGAGTGCTGTCCAATGTGCAGATTCGTCAAGAAGAGTCAGAAGAAGAGCAAGCTCGTTTGCGTCAGCAAGCGCAAGGAATGCAGTTTCAGCATGATGACGTGGCTGGAGTTGAGGGTGCGCAAGATGAAGCGCCTGCTGCTGACCCAGTGCCTATGGCGCAAGTACGTCACGAACCGAAAATTGGTCGTAATGAGCCTTGTGTCTGTGGTTCAGGTAAAAAATACAAACATTGCTGCGGCCGAATCAGTTAATGCTTTAGCGTCGCTTTAAAGTTTAAAAGTGGTAGATTGTTATAGCTTTACGCCGTACCAGAATTGTTCTGTGTGCGGCGTTTGTTTTAGCGCACAGCGCATTTAATCAGCGGGAGAATTGTTATGGCGGTTGGTTTAGGTGATTTACCAGTAATGCATCCAGTTGCAGGCTTTGAGTTAGGTATTGCCAGTGCAGGTATTAAAAAGCCAGGCCGTCGTGATCTTGTTGTAATGCGCTGTGCTGAAGGCAGTCGTGTCGCGGGTGTTTATACGCAAAATGCGTTTTGTGCCGCGCCCGTTGTCCTGTGTAAGCAACGTATGCAATCTGCTCCGCGTTATTTGGTCACCAATACCGGTAATGCCAATGCCGCTACCGGCGAGCCAGGCTTGCAGGCAGCGGATGCAGTGTGTGAGCATTTAGCGCAATTAGTTGAGTGCTCGGTTGAGCAGATTTTACCCTTCTCGACCGGTGTGATTGGCGAGCCACTGCCAGTGGATAAAATCACAGCAGCATTACCTGCAGCGCTGGCGGATTTGAGTGTCGATAACTGGGGAGTTGCCGGCGAAGGTATTATGACCACCGATACCCTGCCTAAAGGTGCCAGTGTGCAGTTTCAGCACAAGGGCGTGACTGTGACTGTCACGGGTATCAGTAAAGGTGCTGGCATGATTCGCCCGAATATGGCCACTATGCTGGGCTATATGGCGACTGATGCTGCTGTCAGCCAAGAGATTTTGCAAAATATTCTGCATGATGCGGCGAATAAATCCTTTAACCGCATCACTATTGATGGTGATACCTCAACCAACGATTCGTGCATGCTAGTGGCGACCGGCCAAGCTGGCCTAGAGCCGATCACTCAAGCTGAAGGCGAGTTATACAACGCTTTGCGTGCAGCAGTAAATCAAGTGGCGATGCAGTTGGCGCAAGCTATTGTGCGTGATGGTGAAGGTGCGACTAAATTTGTCACGGTTAAAGTGCAAGGTGGCGGCAATCAACAAGAGTGTCTGGATGTGGCTTATGCCGTGGCCCATTCGCCATTGATTAAAACTGCGTTATTCGCTTCTGATCCAAACTGGGGTCGTATTGTTGCGGCGATTGGTTATGCCGGTGTTGAACATTTAAACCCCGACTTGGTCAACGTGTTCTTGGATGATGTGTGCATTGTGGCTGATGGCGGACGTGCACAGACCTATACCGAGGAGCAGGGTGCAGCAGTGATGCAGCAGGCAGAAATTCTGATTCGTATTGAGTTAGGACGTGGCGACTGCACTGAAACCATTTGGACCACTGACTTATCCCATGAGTATGTGCGTATCAATGCGGAATACCGCTCTTAAAGCTTGAAGCAGATATTTAGCGTTGTTAGGTGAGGATTGATGAGCAAACGTGTGCATGTAGTGGCAGCGGTGATTCGTAATGCCCAGCAGGAGGTTCTGCTGGCGCTGCGTCCCAGTGATAAACATATGGGTGGCCTCTGGGAGTTTCCCGGAGGCAAATGTGAAGTGGGCGAAAGCCCGCAGCAAGCGTTGGCGCGTGAGCTGCATGAGGAGTTGGGGATTGAGATCGATCATCCTCAGCCTCTGATTCAGGTGCGCCACGATTACCCTGATCTGCATGTGCTATTGGATGTCTATGAAGTGTCGAACTTTACTGGGCAAGCGCATGGTGCTGAAGGGCAAGAGGTACGTTGGGTTGCTGCTCATAACTTAGCGAATTATCAGTTCCCAGCAGCGAATCGTAGCATTGTCACTGCAGCACAATTACCACAGTGTTATCTGATCACTCCAGAGCAGCTGAGCGTTGAACAGCTGTATAGCGGTTGCGAGCAAGCGCTGGCAGAGGGTTGTGAGCTATTACAGTTACGAGCCTCGCACTTAGCTGAGGCTGAGTATAAAGCTCTAGCACGGCGTCTACAGGCGCTGTGTGCAGGGCGTGCGCAACTGATGTTGAAAGGTGATTTGGCTTGGCAGGCTGAGTTTGCTGATGTGGGCTGGCATTTAACGGCGCAGCAATTGCGCGAGTGGGGCGGTCAACAGCGACCGCTTGCTCAGGGTCGTTTGTTGGCCGCCTCCTGTCATAATGCAGCAGAGCTAAAAATGGCGACTGAATTACAAGTGGATTTCGTCACCTTATCGCCGATCTTGCCGACGCAAACACACCCCGGAGCACCTACTCTAGGTTGGAATACTGCTGAAGGTTTATTGCTGGAATTTAATGCGCCAGTGTTTTTACTCGGTGGTTTAACCGAGCAAGACACTGAGCAGGCACGCCGTATCGGTGGACAAGGCGTGGCTGGAATTCGTGGCTTTTGGCCACAGGCGTTATAGCGGTTTTTCTGCCGCTTGCCAGTGAATCTCTGCACAATCTTGGTATTGAGCAATTAAACGTGCGGCAACAAAGAGTAAGTCAGAGAAACGGTTAATATAACCAAGCATTTCTGGACGTAAAGCTTCGCTGCTATGCAAGGCTTCACAGCGGCGCTCAGCGTTACGTGCGCTACTGCGGCAGATATGTGCTTGAGCAATTAAGCGTGAACCACCCGGTAAAATAAACTCTTTCAGCGGGCCAACCAGCACATTCCATTGATCAATGGTTGCTTCGATGCGCGTAATCTCATCGGCGTGTAAGGCTTGATACTCAGGCATGGCTAACTCGCCACCCATATCAAAAATACGATGCTGACAAGGTGCTAATACATCGATTACTTCTTGCAGTTGTGCAAACTTTCCGAGCTGATCTTGTAATTCAGCTAAGAGCAAACCCAGCTGGCTGTTGAATTCATCCAGCGCACCAATGGCTTCAATACGTGGGTGACTTTTATTGACGCGGCGGCCGTCGGCCAGTCCAGTGTGTCCATCATCACCAGTGCGTGTGTAAATTTTACTGAGGCGATAGCCCATCGGTGCAGTCTCCGTATGCAAGTGAATCTAAAAAGTCGGTAGCCCGTGCGTGTGTAATATATCTTGTAGCTGCTGATGCAACTGATGCAGGGCGGGCGTGTGGCATTCTAACGCGAGGCTCTGTGCACAAGCAAAACCAGTGATATAGCTGATTTCAGTGCGGCGGCTATTGTATACATCTTGGCGCATAGAGGATGAGTTGGCGGCTGTTTTTTCAATCACAGTCCAGACCAGTTCCGGTAAGTCTTCCGCTGCTTCGGGCTGGCCTGCGTGACGGAGCAATTGCTCTAGCTCAGCACATAAAGCATTGACCTGCTGATGATGATCAGCCAGCTCACCGTTCTGACAGTCGTAAATGACGGTCATTGGATTGATCACGCAGTTGATGGCTAATTTACGCCATAAATAGTGCTCGATCTGTGCTGCCCAAGTGCAAGGAATAGCCGCGGCGTTGCATAGCGCAAGTAAGGGCTCAGGTTCAGCTTGCTTAGCCTGTTGTAAATCACCTAGCCAGGTTTGCCCTTGCCCAGCAAAGACAGCATGGAAGGGCTGAGTGAGATAGGCCGCTTCTGTGCTGGATGCAGCA
>DASRNZ010000171.1:0-23093 GCA_035647155.1 Thiopseudomonas sp. | reverse complement strand
GCAAAAGTGGGTACACCAATATCAATGGTCTGGATGCCCAGTTGGCTTGCCGTGATCGGGCCAATAGTCGAGCCGCAACCTAAATCGGTACGGGTGACAAAGGTTTGCACCGGTACTTGCGCTTGCTCACAGAGTATTTTAAAGAAGCTTGATGTTTCACTGTTGGTGGCATAACGCTGGTTAGCATTGACCTTAATTACCGGGCCTTGATTGAGCAGTGGGCCGTGATTGCCATCATGCTTATCCGCATAGTTGGGGTGGATACCATGGGCGTTATCAGCAGAAATCAGCAGTGAATGCTGCACGCAACGGACAAAGCCTTCTTCTGAACCGAGAACACGGCGCAGTACTTGCTCTAAGAAGGGCCCGTCGGCACCACATGCAGAGTTAGAGCCGACTTCTTCGTGGTCAGTGCAGACTAGAACTTGCATCTGCTGATCATCGCTACTCAGCAATGCTTGTAAGCCGGCATAGCAGGACAGCAAGTTATCTAAGCGAGCACCGGCAATAAAGTCTTGATTGAGACCGATCACTGCTGCAGGCTGAGTATCATAAAAGCACAGCTCATAATCCAGAATAGTGGCGTCACTGATGCCATGTTCGCTTTGTAATTGCTGGGCTAGTACCGCTCGGAAGTCTTTGCTTTCATCGCCCTGCAGCTGCGCTAAAATAGGTGGTAATTCGGTTTGCGGGTTAATGGTCCAACCGCTATTGGCTTCACGATTGAGGTGGATAGCTAAGCTTGGAATAGTGGCGATGGCTTGTTTAAAATCAATTAAACAGCTTTTTAATTGTTCGTTTTGCTTAAAAGTCACGCGTCCAGCTAAAGACAAATCGCGGTCAAACCAAGGGCTAAGTAACACGCCGCCGTACACTTCAACGCCCAGCTGCCAATAGCTATTTTGCGAGAGCTCAGGTTGGGGTTTAACTTTTAAACATGGGCTGTCGGTGTGTGCGCCAACCATACGAATACCCTGTTCAACAGGGGCTTGCTGGCCGAGTTTGAATGCAACAATGGATGAGTCGTTGCGGGTGACATAATAGCGCCCTTGTGGCTTGAGCTGCCATACTTCGCGTTCATCTAAGGCTTGATAACCCGCGTCTTGCAGTGCTGTAGTCATGCTTTGTGTGGCATGAAATGGACTGGGAGAGCTGTTTAGAAAATCCAAGAAACCCTGACTGGGCGTGTTGTCCATGATAACTCCGGCAATTAAAACGATGGCAAAAGTCTAGCATTATTGGCGTAATGAGGCGACTTGTAGTCATTGTGCATGATGTCTGTGTGTTGCAGTGTGTCGTTAAAAACCAGCACTTTAGCTAAAGCGCTGATTGTTTTAACGGGTGCTGCCATTACGGCTTTAGCGGCCAAAGTTTTATGGGGGCACCTTGTGCAGGCCATAATAATAACTGCTGATGCTCAGCAAATTCCCAGCGCTCTAAAGTCGCTAGGGCTGCTAAAAAACGCTGCTCTTGTTCCATCAGTGCTGGCGCGCAAAGTTTGCGTGTTGTGGCAATATTACTCAGGCTGAATTGCTTGCCTTGCAGTTGATACTCTGCCGACCAATGGTTGCAGCCAGCTAAGCCAGCCACGCGAGTTTGATCCAGCAGTTTGAGTGTCAACATACTGCTATCAATCAGTGGGCGCTCGCCAATCCACTCGACCTGATAGTTGTGTCCGCTTTGTAACTGAGTATTGGGTAGATGAGTGCAAGCGCTTAGGGCGACAGCTACACAACTGATAAGTAGGACTTTTTTAATCATGGGCTCACTCGCTTATTAAAGGATAATGCTATTAAGCTTCAGATTGTTGGCATGAACGGCACAGATGACGACCATCGCGGTTGATCCAGCCGAGCTCTTGCAGGCGCAGTTCAGCGGCAGGTTGTTTAGCGGCATTACCAAGACTTGCATCCACAGCAAACTCTAGCGCTAGTAGGCTGCCACAACCATCGCATTGTACCTGCCAGGTATGAATGGCCAGCTCTTTAAACACTGGACCTGTAGCGACGGCAGTCCATTGGCCGGGCGGGTTGATCAGGTGGCGCACCTTCTTCACTTTGAGACTCATGCTCAGTGATTTACTGCCCTTGAGGCTGACGTGCAAAGTATCGCCTGCTTGAATCGAGCCGCCTTGTCCGGTGACTTGGTATTGTCCCGGCATTAAGGCACGGCACTCAGTTAAGGTGTGTTGTGGGTTAAGCAGGGTGTAGCGAAAGTCGTGTTCGGCCATGCCGGTCTCCAAATCAAAAATATAATGCGTGGTATTTAATCAATACCCAGCTTTTTTAAACGATAACGTAGTGAGCGAAAACTTAAGCCTAAACGTTCAGCTGCAGCGGTGCGATTCCAGCGAGTTTCTTCCAGTGCTTGGGTAATCAGTTTGCGCTCAATATCTTCAAGGTGTGTTTCTAGGTTCTCGACCTGCTTCAGTTCATGGCCTGCCAAACTGGCGGGGGCTGCGGGCTGTGTTGTCGGACTCTCAGTTTGTGCTTGTTGTTGCGCTTGCGTTGCTGTTAGCACTGGCGTGTTATTAATGTGCAAATCATGCGGCTGAATAAACTCGCCTTCAGCCAAGGTATAAGCGCGCTCAAGGATGTTTTCTAGTTCACGCACATTGCCAGAAAAGGCATAACTCTGCAGTTTTTTTAAAGCATCGGGATGCAATTGCATGGGCTGCTGATCGTCACTTAAACGGCTGAGAATGGCTTGGCTTAAATGTTCAATATCTTCAGGGCGTTCGCGTAGCGGCGGTACCATCAGTTCAATCACATTGAGGCGGTAATATAAATCTTGGCGAAAGCGCTCAGCAGTGACTTCATCGGCCAGGTTTTTGTGAGTGGCACTTAAAATACGTACATCAACCAACTGTTCTAGTTGGCTGCCCACTGGGCGAATGGCTTTTTCTTGCAAAGCTCGCAGCAGTTTAACTTGCATGGCTAAGGGTAAGTCGGCCACTTCATCTAAAAACAATGTGCCGCCACGCGCTGCTTGAAACAAACCAGGCTTGTCTTCATTCGCGCCGGTAAAACTGCCTTTTTTATGACCAAAAAACTCACTTTCCATTAGCTCAGCAGGAATTGCGCCGCAGTTGACTGGAATAAATGGCTGCGTAGCGCGTGCACCTTGCAAGTGAATTTGCCGCGCTACCAGTTCTTTACCGCTGCCGGATTCACCGCTGATATATACCGGTGCTTGGCTGCGGGCTAGTTTAGCGATTTGCTCGCGCAACCTTTGCATGGGCTTTGATTGGCCGAGTAAGGGGCCTTCAGTGATCTGTGTTGCATTTGTTGTCTCAGAGAGACGCAGCGCGCTATTAACCAGTTCGCGCAGACGTACTAAATCAACGGGCTTGGTAATAAAATCAAAGGCACCCGCTTTCAGTGCCTGTGTTGCGGTTTCGACACAGCCGTACGCGGTGATCATAGCAATGGGAGTGTTGCTGTGGTTTTTCTGCACAAACTCAATAATGTCTAAGCCGGTGCCATCGGGTAGGCGCATATCGGTCAGGCATAAATCAAAGTGTTCACGAGTCAGCCATTGATAGGCTTCTTTGACATTGCTCGCGCTGTGAGTGTTTAAGTTCATACGACCCAGGGTGATTTCTAGCAGTTCGCGAATATCGGGCTCATCATCAATAATTAAGACAGTGTGTTTATTCATGATTTATGTACTCGATATATTCGGGTGGGCAAAAGAGATTCTAAAACAGCCGCCGCCATTGTTGCGCTGTATATAGTCTAGGCGGGCTTGATTGCTTTCGCAGAGTTCGCGAGAGATATATAAACCGAGCCCAGTGCCTTTGTTTTCGGTGGTAAAAAAGGGCTCAAATAGATTTTGTTGGTCGTCAGGGCTGACGCCAGGGCCGTCATCCTGGACTTCTAAGGTCGGTAGTTTTGTTTGTGGATGTCGATATAAATTCAGCCACACTTGGCTCTTTGTATTGGCTTTACTGCTATAGCGCAAGCCGTTTTCGACTAAGTTGCTGAGTACTTGATCCAATTGGCTAGGGTCCATGCGCGTGTGTAAATCTTTACCTTGGATACTTAAGTGCAGCGTTCGCTGTGCAGTTGTATTACTTGTAAAGTCGCCGGTAAAGCGCTGCAGCCAGTCTTTTAAATCAAGCTGTTGTGGCTCTGCTTGGCGCTGTCTGGACAGTTGTAAGATGTTCTCAATCGCGGTATTCATACGTCGTGACTGGTCTTGGATAATTTGCGTTAGACGTAGATCAGCATTGTTCAGTTCAGGTGATTCGTGCAGTAACTGCGCGGCATGACTGATAGCACCTAGAGGGTTGCGGATTTCATGAGCAATACCTGCAGTGAGGCGTCCCAGAGAGGCAAGTTTTAATTGTTGTGCTTGCTGACTAAGTTGCGATATATCGTCTAAGAAAACTAAGGTTTGTAAGTTGTGATGATTTTGTAGTTGAGCAAAATTGACCTGCAGGCGAGTTGAGCTGACAGGAGACTGGATTGGGGGGCTGTATAACATCGGATTTTTCTGCCATTGCTCTAAGCTACTAATCAATGTTGGAAACAGGGGTTCAAGTTTGCAATTGATCAGGGTTTTATAGCCCGTCATTGATAGGGCTGCTTGATTGGCTTGGACAACGTGATGGTCAGCGTTGAGTACTAAAATACCCGTTCGCATCCGCTGAATAATCAAAGCATTGAGTTCTTCTAAGTTGGCCACAGTGCCAGCCCGTTGCTCAGCTAAATTTTCGCTAAGGCGTGCGCGGCGGCTGATGCCTTGTACAAATAACGCTACAGCAAAGCATAGTGAGCCTAAAATGCCGGCTTGCATGGATTGGTTGCTGGCTGCGGCATTGGACAGACTTAAATAAAATGTCAGGTAAATAATACCTGTTGCAGCAACGGCGGCGATTAACACGCCGATACGCCCGCGCAGTAGAATATTAGCCACAGCAACGGCAGCAACAATGAGGTTACCAATCCCGCTTGGCGTGCCGCCTGCAGCATAAAACAACAGGCTCAGTTGCGCTACATCCACTAAGGCTAAGATCAGCACCGGCAGCAAATAATCGGTACGGTGGATGCTGGCACTGGCGAAAATATTGAAAATCAAATAAGCCCAGCTACCGTACTGAAAGAGTTGAGCGTGGGTTATATCGAGTATCTGCCCATCCAGTTCACTGGAAGTGAGCACCACTAATACAAAGCCAATCATTAAGCGGTAGACATGATACAGGCGTAAAACGCGCTGCCCTTGCTGGCCTGAAACAGCTAGGAAACCATCAGTCACGGGCTTTTGGGCCTAATTCGCGGTGTTTGGCACTGCAATACCAATTGTTGCTATCGCCTTGAATGGCGCGGTCTTCAGGTAAGTGGACATGGCAATGTGCGCAGCAGACCATAGTTTGCACAGGGGAGGGCTGTACTGATCGGCTAGGGCGACTGGTAAAACGTCGCCATAACCAGATACCACCACCGATAATGATGGCAAATAAGATAAAACGAGGTAAGCCCATCGCGATGCTCCTTGATTACACAAACAGTGCATTAAATGAGCTCAGTGTACCTTTTTTTCACGCGTGCAGGTGCCATCCTTGGCTGCATATCGCTCTGGGCTGAAGAGCAGTCTTAGGCCACTGTGTGTTGCTGGCTAAGAGCACGCATATCAGAGCCGCTTGGCGCTTGGTAAACGCGCAGATTAAACTCAGGGGCGATGGCCAGTAGGTGGTCAAAAATATCGGACTGAATCGCTTCGTACTCTGTCCATGCTGTGGTGTTGGTAAAGCAGTATATTTCCATCGGCAAACCTTCAGGTGTCGGGCTTAACTGACGCACCATCAGGGTCATGCCACTTTGGTGAATACCGGGGTTGTTGCGCAGATATTTATCAATATAGGCGCGGAATGTACCGATATTAGTCAGCTTGCGTGAGTCGAGTGTTTGGCCTGAGTTGGATTTGACGTGCTTCTTATTCCACTTATTTAACTCATTAATTTTATCGTCAAAATAGCCATCTAGCAGATTAAAGCCTTTGAGGTGTTCTAGCTCTTCTTGGGTTAAAAAGTGAATGCTATGTTGGTCTATAAATAAGCTGCGCTTAAGGCGACGGCCACCGCTTTCTTGCATGCCGCGCCAGTTCTTAAAGGAGTCACTGATAAAGCGCTTGGTTGGTATAGTGGTGATGGTTTTATCAAAGTTTTGGATGCGTACTGTATGCAGAGCAATATCGATCACATCACCGTCAGCATTGAGTTGCGGCATTTCGATCCAGTCACCGACACGGATCATATCACCTGATGAGATTTGCACGCTGGCCACCAATGACAGCAAGGTGTCTTGGAAAATCAACATCAATACCGCAGCCATGGCACCTAACCCGGAGAGCAGGATCAGTGGTGAGCGGTCAATCAAGGTGGCGACAATAAGGATCGCAGCTAATGCATAGATAATGATTTTAACAATTTGTATATAGCCTTTGATTGGCTTGAGGTACGCGCTTTGACGGCGCATATACAGCAGGTTAACAATTTCTAAAACAGCGCCTAAAGCCAAGGCGACGGTGAGAATTATAAAGCCGCCCGCAACGTTTTTAGTTACCGTTACAAGTGCTTCAGGTAAGCCTGGAACCACGCCAACACTGGACGAGATAATTAATGCTGGCACAATATTGGAGAGTCGTTTGACTACGCCAAAATCGTTGTGCTGCGAGCCGCCAGCGCGCTTGAGTAAGCTATAAAAGCCGCGCACTAAAATATGCTTAATCAGCCAATTAGCTAAGGTGGCGACGGCAATTAAAACAAGCAATGCCGCTAAGGTTTTCAGTTGTGGATGCTGGTTGAGCATCTCCAACCAAGACAATACTTCTTCTTGCATACCTTCTTGCATAGTGCACTCCTAAAGCGTTGTAAATTAAGCGGCTAAAATAAAAGCCTAGAGATAAGTGACGTGATTTTAAGTATCACGCTGAGGGGTTGTGTCTTCTACACGCAAAGTTAAATAACCATCGGCTAAGCGTGCTTGCAGGGTTTGTTCGGAGTGTACTGATCGCACACTACGAATGATCTGCTGGTCTTCGTTGCTGATAATGCTATAGCCGCGATCAAGGGTTGCCAGCGGACTGACCACGTGCAGCGTTTGTAGCAGGCTGTGCAGGCGCTGTTTTGCGTGTTGAGTGCGCAATTGACTGGCACGTATTAAGCGCTGCTGCAAACCCGCGAGCTGTTGTTGGTGTGCCGGCAATGTTTCGCTTGGATGTTGCACATTTAAACGTGCCTGCACATAGCTGAAGCGTTGCTGGCGCTGTTGTAAAGTGGCTTGTATAGCGCGCTGCATACGCATATTTAAATCATCTAGGCGCTGATTGTGTTGGTCTAAGCGTTCACGAGGGTGACGCAGACGCTGGCGCAAATGCAGCAGTTGGACGCGTTTGCGCTTTAGCTCTTGGTATATACGTGCATTTAGCTGGCGCTGAGTATTGCTTAATTGTTTAAGTAGTTCTGTGCGATCTGGCGCTAAAAGCTCGGCTGCGGCTGAAGGTGTTGGTGCGCGTAAATCTGCAACAAAATCACTGATAGACACATCCGTCTCATGACCGATGGCGCTGATAATAGGTGTTTGGCAGGCCGCAATGGCGCGGGCGACAGCTTCTTCGTTAAAACACCATAAATCTTCTAAAGAACCACCGCCACGCGCCAAGATAATCGCATCGTAGTCGGCTGTGTCAGCGCTACTTAGCGCCTGAACAATTTGCGCGGTGGCTTCGCGGCCTTGCACTGCCGTTGCAATCAGAGTGAGTTGCACATGCGGTGCGCGTCGCGCAAAAACACTGACAATATCATGCAGTACGGCACCTGAAGGCGAGGTTACAACGCCGATACGTTGTGGGTATTTGGGCAGAGTGCGTTTGTGCTCTTGGGCAAATAATCCTTCAGTTTGTAAAGTAACTTTTAATGCTTCAAAGGCCAAACGTAATGCGCCGTCGCCCGCAGCTTCAACGCTATCGAGGATCATTTGATAGTCGCCGCGACCTTCATATAAAGAAACACGGCCGCGCACGCGCACCAATAAGCCATCGCGCAGCAGTTCACGCACACGGCTGGCTTGCTGTCTGAAAATAGCGCAGCGCACTTGGGCGTCACGATCTTTTAAAGTGAAATACACATGTCCTGAAGCGGGTTTAGCGATATTAGATAGTTCGCCTTCTACCCAAACTTGCGGGAAAACATCTTCGAGGAGTAAGCGGGCGCGTTGATTGAGCTGGCTGACGGTCAGTACTTCACGGTCGAGGCCTAGGCGCTTGGAGGGGTCATTTAGCATGGGGTAATAGTAAAGTAAGCCTGCGACATATGCGAGTCTTGCCAGTACGCTATAGCAATGTTAGGAGTAGGTTTTTATGTTTATTATTAGGTTATTTGATCAATCCATGGTATAAAACGCGCCGCTTTACTTGATTTGTCGAGTAGGCTTTAAAATCCACACACATATCGACACGAGTTCCTGGGTGCCTTCGGGTTGGAAGTCGGGATATGTGGAGGCTTAACCCTTATTAAAATTTAGGAATGATCATGACTCAACAAGTCACAATGCGCGAAATGTTAAAGGCTGGTGTACACTTTGGTCACCAAACTCGCTACTGGAATCCAAAAATGGGTAAATACATTTTTGGTGCGCGCAACAAGATTCACATTATCAACTTAGAAAAAACCTTACCAATGTTTAATGATGCAATGACTTTTATTGAAAAGTTAGCATCAGGTAAGAACAAAATTCTTTTTGTTGGTACTAAGCGTTCAGCCAGCAAAATCATTGCTGAAGAAGCGACACGCTGCAACATGCATTACGTTAACCACCGCTGGTTAGGCGGCATGTTGACCAACTACAAAACCATTCGTGATTCCATTAAGCGTCTGCGTGATTTAGAAGCGCAAGCAGAAGATGGCACCTTTGAGAAGCTGACTAAGAAAGAAGCTTTAATGCGTACTCGTGATTTAGAAAAACTTGAGCGCAGCATCGGTGGTATTAAAAACATGGGCGGTTTGCCTGACGCAATGTTCGTGGTTGACGTCGATCATGAGCGCATTGCAATCAGCGAAGCTAACAAGCTGGGTATCCCAGTGATTGGTATCGTTGATACTAACAGCAGCCCAGATGGTGTTGATTACATCATCCCAGGTAACGATGACGCCATCCGTGCGATTCAATTGTACCTTCGTGCTGCAGCTGATGGCGTTTTACGTGTACGTCAAGGCAATGCAACAACAGCTGAAGAGTTTGTTGAGGTTGCTGAGGGCTAAGGCTCTGTAAGCACACCTGCGACAAGAAAAGGGGGCTAAGGCCCCTTTTTTTCCTGATTAAATCGGCAGTTTGCAACTGCTGTAAAGACTGAATTAAAGAGGATTGTGAAGATGGCTCAGATCACTGCTGCTATGGTAAAAGAACTGCGCGAACGTACAGGTCAGGGCATGATGGATTGCAAAAAAGCTCTCGAAGTGTCTGGTGGCGATATTGAGAAAGCCATTGATGACATGCGTTCAGCGGGTGCAATTAAAGCCGCTAAGAAAGCTGGTAATATTGCTGCAGAAGGTTCTATTGCAGTTAAAGTAGCTGACGACAATAAAAGCGCTGCGATCATTGAAGTGAACTCACAGACTGACTTCTTAGCTCTGCAAGATGACTTTAAAGGTTTTGTTGCTGACAGCCTTGATGTTGCTTTTGCTGATAAAGACTTAGATGTTGCTGCGTTAATTGCTGCGCAAGAATCAACGCGTGAAGCATTGGTTTCTAAGTGCGGTGAGAACGTCAATATTCGTCGTTTGACGCGTGTTGAAGGTGATGTACTGGGTGCATACCTACACGGCAACCGTATCGGTGTTATTGTTGCACTGAGCGGTGGTGATGTTGAACTTGCGAAAGACGTTGCGATGCACGTTGCTGCAAGCAACCCACAGTTCCTTGATCCAACACAGGTTTCTGACGAAGCGATTGCTAAAGAAAAAGAAATCTTTATGACGCTGAACGAAGATAAGATCAAAGGTAAGCCAGAGAACATTGTTGAAAATATGGTTAAAGGCCGTATTAATAAATTCTTGGCAGAAGCAAGCTTAGTTGAACAAGCATTTATTAAAAACCCAGAAGTAACAGTGGGCAAGCTTGTTCAGCAAGCGGGCGCAAGCATTGTTTCTTTTGTGCGTTTTGAAGTGGGTGAAGGCATTGACCGTGGCGAAGAAGTTGATTTCGCTGCTGAAGTTGCTGCACAGGTTGCTGCTTCGAAAAAATAAGCATCTACGTGTGACAATCAAAGGCTGCCCGCAATCGCGTGCGGCCTTTTTTGTAAAAAGAGACTGTGCTTTACAGCGCTGTCTTGTAATATGTGCACACGCTAATATTACGCTTGTTTTAACTGTGGTTAGATTGCGCCACAGACGTTAATTCACATCTGCAGGAGATGACATATCATGGCTCAACAAGTCGGTGGACGCCAGCCGCGCTATAAACGAATTTTACTAAAGCTCAGTGGTGAAGCCCTGATGGGTACTGAGGATTTTGGTATCGATCCTAAAGTGCTGGATCGTATGGCTTTAGAAATTGGCCAGTTGATCGGTATTGGTGTGCAAGTGGGCTTGGTGATCGGTGGTGGTAACTTGTTCCGTGGTGCTGCATTGTCTGCGGCCGGTATGGATCGAGTGACTGGCGACCATATGGGTATGCTGGCAACGGTGATGAACTCCTTAGCGATGCGTGATGCGTTAGAGCGCTCGAATATTCCTGCTTTAGTGATGTCAGCTATTTCTATGGTAGGTGTCACTGATCACTATGACCGCCGTAAAGCAGTCGTGCATTTAAAGCAAGGTGAGGTGGTGATTTTCTCAGCAGGTACAGGAAACCCATTCTTTACCACAGACTCTGCAGGCTGTTTGCGCGGTATTGAAGTCAATGCTGATGTGGTTCTTAAGGCAACAAAAGTCGATGGCGTATATACTGCTGATCCTTTTAAAGACCCAAATGCAGAAAAGTTCGATTATCTAACCTATGACGAAGTACTTGATCGTAAGTTAGAAGTGATGGACTTAACGGCCATTTGTTTGTGCCGTGATCATAATATGCCGTTACGCGTTTTTAATATGAATAAGCCCGGCGCGCTGCTCAATGTTGTTTTAGGTGGTGCGGAAGGCACTCTAATTGAGGAACACAAGCAATGATCAATGAGATCAAAAAAGATGCACAAGCACGTATGCATAAATCTGTTGAGTCGTTACAGGTTGCTTTTGCAAAAATTCGTACAGGCCGCGCCCATCCAGGTATTTTGGATTCAGTGATGGTGTCCTACTACGGTAGCGATACGCCATTGAATCAAGTGGCGAATGTCAACGTAGAAGACTCGCGCACCTTAGCTTTGACCGTGTTTGATAAAAGCATGATCCAAGCGGTTGAGAAAGCCATTATGATGTCTGACCTAGGTCTCAATCCTGCGACTTCAGGTACGACAATTCGTATACCCATGCCGGCTTTGACTGAAGAAACGCGTAAAGGCTACACCAAGCAAGCCCGCCAAGAATCAGAAAACGCGCGCGTTGCAGTGCGCAATATTCGTCGTGATGCTTTAGCTCAGTTTAAAGACTTGATTAAAGACAAAGAAATCAGTGAAGACGAAGAGCGTCGTGCAGCTGATGATGTACAGAAGCTCACTGATCATGCTGTTGAAGAAATCGATAAACTATTAGCGAACAAAGAAACTGACTTAATGGCAGTGTGACTTAGGGGCTGCTGTAATGAGCAAGACAACGCAGGATGCACTGCAAGCTGTACCTCGCCACGTTGCGATTATTATGGATGGCAATAATCGTTGGGCGAAAAAACGTTTTTTACCTGGTGTGGCAGGGCATAAAGCAGGCGTTGATGCTGTTCGTGCAGCAGTAGAGGTGTGCGCTGAAGCAGGTGTCGAAGTATTGACACTCTTTGCCTTTTCCAGTGAAAACTGGCGGCGCCCCGCTGCAGAGGTGGGTGCTTTGATGGAGCTTTTCTTGGTGGCTTTACGTCGCGAAGCCAAGAAGCTCGATAAAAATGGTATCCGCTTACGTATTATTGGTGATCGCTCACGCTTTCATCCTGATTTACAAGCGGCGATGCACGAGGCTGAGGAGCGTACAGCGCACCATTCTAAGTTTCTTCTACAAGTGGCTGCCAATTATGGTGGCCAGTGGGATATTGTTCAGGCCACTCAACAGTTGGCACGCTCTGTACAAGCAGGTGAGTTAGAGCCTGACGATATAACCGCTGAGCATCTACAAAATTGCTTAAGTACTGGGGCGCAACCGCTACCTGATTTATGTATTCGTACCGGTGGTGAGCATCGCATCAGTAACTTTATGTTGTGGCAGTTTGCTTACAGTGAACTGTATTTTTCGAGTTTATTTTGGCCTGACTTTAAGCATCAAGCGATGCGTGAAGCCTTGGCAGATTTTTCCTTACGACAGCGTCGTTTTGGTAAAACCTGCGAACAAGTGGCCGCAGAGGGGCGTAGATAATGCTCAAGCAACGAGTCATCACCGCCTTATGGTTAGCGCCCTTGGCGTTGGTTGGTTTCTTTGGGTTAAATGGACACTCTTTTCTAGCATTTATCAGTGTTATTATTGCGTTAGCAGCTTGGGAGTGGGCGCGTTTAGCTGGATTTTCAGCCCAAATCCACCGCGTCATCTATGCTGCGGTGGCCGTGGCTGCATTATTACTGGTTAATAGCAGCGATGCACTCTTGATGCCTGTACTGTATTTAGCGGGCGTTTTTTGGTTGTTAGCTATTGCTATGGTGATCAGCTTTCCCCGCAGTATTGCTTATTGGGGGGGGAGTCTAGGTAAGCTACTGATTGGTTTAGTGATTATTGTGCCCGCTGGTTTAGGCTTACAGATCTTAAAGATTTTACCGCAAGGTAATATGCTGATTTTAAGCTTGATGCTCTTGGTTTGGGGTGCTGATATTGGTGCGTACTTCTTTGGCCGCGCTTTTGGTAAACGTAAGCTTGCACCCCTAGTCAGTCCAGGTAAAAGCTGGGCAGGTTTACTGGGTGGATTGTTCACCAGTATCTGCATTGCTAGCGGCTTAGCGCTCTATTTAGACGTTGCTGCGAGTCAGTTTGTTGCTGTACTCCTAGGTGCAGTGGTGATTGTGCTATTTTCTGTGGTGGGTGATCTCACTGAAAGTATGTTTAAACGTCAGATGGGCATCAAGGACAGCAGTCAGTTATTACCCGGTCACGGCGGTGTCTTGGATCGTATTGACAGCCTTACAGCTGCTGCACCGATCTTTGCTTTATTATTGCTAGTCACTGGCTGGACTTTGTCTTGAATACTGTCATGCCACAACCTCAGAACATTACTGTGCTGGGTGCTACAGGCTCAATTGGTAGCAGCACTCTAGATGTGATCCGCCAGCACCCTGATCGCTATCAGGTGTTTGCGCTGACTGCGCATATGCGTATTGCGCAGTTAAAAGAGCTCTGTGTGCAATACCGACCGCGTTTTGCTGTGGTCGCTGATAGGTCTGATGCGCAGCGCTTGCAAGGTGATTTACGTGCAGCGGGTGTGGCTACGATTGTCTTGGATGGGTCGCAAGGCTTATGTGAGGTTGCTGCGCACCCTGAGGTTGATGCAGTGATGGCGGCGATTGTAGGCGCAGCAGGCCTAGAGTCAGCTATGGCTGCGGTGACCGCCGGTAAAAAAATACTGCTGGCCAATAAAGAAGCGCTGGTGATGTCCGGCGCATTGTTTATGCAGGCCGTGCACGAGCATAGCGCGCAGTTATTGCCTATTGATAGCGAACACAATGCGATTTTTCAGTGCTTACCCTGTAATTATGCTGAAGGGTTAGCCCCTGTTGGCGTGCGTCGTATTCTGTTAACTGCATCCGGTGGACCGTTTCGCAATAGCACTTATGAAGAACTCGAGTGTGTGACGCCAGCGCAAGCTTGTGCGCATCCAAATTGGTCGATGGGGCAGAAGATTTCTGTTGATTCGGCCAGTATGATGAACAAAGGCTTGGAGTTGATTGAGGCGTGCTGGTTGTTTGCTGCACGCCCCGAGCAAGTGGAAGTGGTGATTCATCCGCAAAGCGTGATTCATTCGCTGGTTGATTATGTTGATGGCTCAGTCTTGGCACAGCTGGGGAATCCAGATATGCGCACACCCATTGCCCATGCTATGGCGTGGCCCGAGCGCATTGCTTCAGGTGTCGCACCCTTGGATTTATGTGCTTTAGCGCGGATGGATTTTATTGCTCCAGACTTACAGCGCTTTGCCTGTTTGCGCTTAGCTATTGAGTCAGCGCAAGCGGGGGGCGTTGCACCGATAGTACTCAATGCTGCCAATGAAATCGCAGTGGCTGCTTTTTTAAATCAGCGCATTCGTTTTACGCAAATTCCACAATTGATTGAAGATGTGTTGAATTTAAATACCGACGGCCAAATTGATAGCCTTGCAGGCATTGTTGCAATCGATCAGCAGGCGCGTCAATACGCGAATGCTTGGCTGAGCAAACAATCGATAACGACAGGTATACAGGCATGAGTGGTATGTATATGTTATTTGGCACCTTGGTGGCTTTGGGTGTCTTGGTTACGATCCATGAGTATGGACATTTTTGGGTAGCGCGCCGTTGTGGCGTCAAGGTTTTACGCTTTTCAATTGGCTTTGGTACACCTCTAGTACGCTGGCATGATCGCCATGGCACAGAGTTTGTAATTGCTCTGATTCCATTGGGTGGTTACGTCAAGATGCTCGATGAGCGTGAAGCTGCGGTGTCTGTCGAAGAGCAAAGCCAGTCTTTCAATCGAAAAACAGTGGGCCAGCGCATTGCTATTGTTGCTGCGGGGCCAGCGGCTAACTTTGCTTTAGCCTTTGTGTTGTTTTGGTGTCTAGCGATGCTTGGCAGCCAGCAGGTTAAGCCAGTGATTGGTGATGTTGTTGCTGGTAGTTTGGCGGAGCGAGCGGGATTACAGAGCGGTCAAGAGATTGTCTCTGTTGATGGCAGTGCGGTTGTCGGTTGGGCTGATGTGAACGTGCAGTTGATTCAGCGCATTGGTCACAGTGGTACGGTCAATGTGGTTGCCTTAACGCCTGGTAGTACGGTTGCGCAAACTTACAGTGTGGCGCTCGATCGCTGGCTGTATGGTGCCGATGAGCCTAATCCGATTCGAGATATAGGTATTGAGCCGTGGCGTCCACAAGTACCGGCAGTGATTACTCAATTGGATCCTGAAGGGCCTGCGCAATACGCTGGTCTACAACTCAATGACACTATCGTTGCTATCGATGGCCAAGCGGTCAATGATTGGCAGTCGGTGGTTAATTATGTACAAACTCGGCCTGATATAAGAGTGCAGTTGAGTGTTGAGCGCGCTGGCGTGGTCAGCCAATTACCTGTTGAACTCTCAGCGCAAGGTGCTGATGAGAATAAACGAGGTTATTTAGGTGTAGGCGTCACAGGTGGCGAATGGCCAGCTGAGATGTTGCGTGATGTCCGCTCAGGGCCGTTAGAGTCTGTATTAGCAGGTGCGCAGCGTACTTGGACAATGAGCGTACTCACATTAGGCTCTTTGAAAAAAATGTTGTTTGGCGAACTCTCGGTAAAAAACTTGAGTGGGCCGATAACCATTGCTAAAGTGGCGGGCGCTTCTGCTGAAAGTGGTTTGCGAAGTTTTTTGAACTTTATGGCTTATTTGAGTATCAGTTTGGGTGTACTGAATTTATTACCCATTCCTGTGCTTGATGGTGGGCATCTGTTATTTTACATGATTGAATTAGTACGCGGTCGGCCTTTGTCTGAGCGTTTACAAGGTTATGGAATGCAGATCGGCATCGCTTTAGTGCTTTGTGTTATGTTGCTTGCCGTATTTAATGATTTAGCGCGTTTGTAAAAATACTGATTCGCTGCACTGCAGCGGGTTTTATATATATCAATGAAATAGAAAGGTTTGCATGAAACGTCTGCTGCTACCTGCGGTCATATCCGCGCTCATACTATCTGAAGCTCACGCTGCACCCTTCACTGTCTCTGATATCCGTGTGAACGGTTTGCAGCGTGTATCGGCTGGCAGTGTTTTCGGTGCATTACCATTAAGCGTAGGCGAGTCTGTCGATGAGCGTCAGCTCGCTGAAGCAACGCGTTCGCTGTTTAAAACGGGCTTTTTTGAAGATATTCAGCTCAGCCGTGATGGCGATGTACTGATTGTGACCTTGCTTGAGCGTCCTTCAATTTCCAGTGTGGAAATTGAAGGTAACAAAGCCATCAGTAAAGATGACTTGCTTAAAGGGTTACAACAGTCAGGGTTGGCTGAAGGTGAAATTTTTCAGCAAGCAACTCTAGAAGGCGTGCGTAATGAGTTACAACGTCAGTACGTTGCTCAGGGTCGTTACTCGGCTAATATTGAAGCGGAAGTCATCCCTCAACCACGCAACCGTGTGGCTTTGAAAATTAAAGTAAAAGAAGGCTCAGTTGCCTCAATTCAGCATATTAATGTTGTGGGTAATAAAGTCTTTAAAGATCAAGAGTTAAAGAGTTTATTTGAGCTTAAAACTAAAAATTGGCTGTCTTTTTTCCGTAACGATGATAAATATGCGCGGGAAAAACTGTCCGGTGACTTAGAACGTTTGCGCTCATATTACTTTGACCGTGGTTATATCAATATGGATATAACCTCTACACAAGTCTCAATCACACCGGATAAAAAACACGTCTATATCACTGTTAACGTTGATGAAGGTCAGCAGTTTACGGTGCGTGAGGTCAAACTCTCAGGTGACTTAAAAGTACCTGAAGAGGAAATCACAGCTTTATTGCTGTCACGTGAAGGGCAGGTTTTTTCACGTAAGGTGATGACCACAACATCTGAGCTGATTACTCGTCGTTTGGGTAATGAAGGTTATACCTTTGCTAACGTCAACGGTATTCCAGAGACTCATGATGAAGACAATACAGTGTCTTTAACCTACGCGGTTGATCCAGGTAAACGTGCGTATGTGAATCGAATTAACTTTCGCGGTAATACAAAAACATCAGATGATGTATTGCGCCGTGAAATGCGTCAGATGGAAGGTGGTTGGGCGTCAACTTACTTAATTGATCAGTCGAAAACGCGTTTAGAGCGTTTAGGCTACTTTAAAGAAGTGAATGTTGAAACGCCGCAAGTACCGGGTACTGATGACCAGATTGATGTGAACTATAGCGTGGAAGAGCAGCCGTCAGGTTCAATTACTGCCAGTGTCGGTTTTGCGCAGAACGCAGGTTTAATCCTGGGTGGCTCAATCAGCCAAAGTAACTTTTTGGGTACCGGTAATAAAGTCAGCCTCGGCTTAACCCGCAGTGAATATCAAAGTAACTATAACTTCAGTTTTGTTGATCCTTATTGGACCATTGATGGTGTGAGCTTAGGTTATAACGGCTTTTATCGTTCCACTAACTACGACAAACTTGATGTTGATGTGTCCAGCTACTCAGTGGATAGCTTAGGTGGTGGTATTAATGTGGGTTACCCCATCAGTGAAACATCACGCTTGAACTTTGGTTTAAGTGGGCAGCAAGATAAGCTTAAAACCGGCCGCTATACCGTTGAAGAGATTCTTGACTTTATTGATGACGAAGGTAAAAACTACACGAACTTTAAAGCTTCAGCAGGCTGGTCGAGCTCAACACTGAACCGTGGAATGATGGCCACGCGTGGTGCTTCACAAAGTTTAGTGTTAGAAAGCACAATACCAGGCAGTGATTTATCTTTTTATCGTTTAGATTACAGTGGCCAAATTTTTGCGCCCTTAAGCAGTAATTATACACTGCGTTTCCATACTGATCTGGGTTACTCTGAAAGCTACGGCTCGACCTCTGAGCTGCCTTTCTATGAGCACTACTATGCCGGTGGTTTTAACTCGGTACGTGGCTTTAAAGACAGTAGTTTAGGACCACGCAGTACGCCAAATACAGGTAGTCGTCCAGGTACAGAAAGAGACTACGATCAAAAACCATTGCCATTCGGTGGTAATGTGCTGATTCAAGGTGGTGTTGAGTTGTTGTTCCCAATGCCCTTTGTTAAAGATCAGCGCTCATTACGGACCGTTTTGTTCTGGGATGTGGGTAATGTGTTTGATACACACTGCAGTTCAGCACAAAAGGGGCGTAATGAGTCCGGTTGTGGTGTTAAATACGATAACCTAGCCAGTTCTGTGGGTGTGGGCTTAACTTGGATCACCGCATTAGGACCGTTAAGCTTTAGTCTTGGCGCGCCAGTGAAGAAACCAGATAATGCTGATACTCAAGTGTTCCAGTTCTCACTGGGCCAAACATTTTAATTTAGGCTCTAATCTTTTATATAACAGCATTTTTGGGAGTGCATCGTGCGTAAGTTAACTCAACTTGTTTTACTGACAACTGCTTTAATCAGTGGTCCTGTCTTTGCAGAAATGAAAATTGCTGTTTTGAATTATCAAATGGCCTTACTTGAGTCAGATGCTGCGAAAAAATATGCAGTGGATGCTGAGAAGAAATTTGGTCCACAATTGACTAAGTTGAAAAAATTAGAAAGTGATGCCAAGCGTATTCAAGATCGCTTAATGAAAGATGGTGAGCGGATGCAACAGGCTGAGCTTGAGCGTTTAGAGCTTGAGTTCAAACAAAAAGCCCGTGACTTCCAAACACAGTCTGATGATTTAAACGAAGCTAAAGCTTTAGCTGATCGCGAGATGCTGGAAAAACTTAAACCAAAGCTGGATAAAGCGGTTGAAGAAGTATTGAAAAGCGGTAATTACGACATCGTGCTTGAGCGTGGTGCAGTGGTTGATGTTAAACCACAACTCGAGATTACGCTGCGTGTTATTGAGCGTATGAATCAGTTGCGTTGATATGAACCAGACACAATTTACTCTAGCTCAGTTAGCCGATATTCTCGGCGCTGAGTTGCGTGGTGATGCAGATAAAGTCATTGTAGGTTTATCAACCTTACAGGATGCATCTAGCGATCAATTAAGTTTTCTTGCTAATACGCATTACCGCAAGCAGCTTGATCACACGCATGCCGGTGCCATATTGTTGTCGGCTGCGGATGCGGCTGATTATTCAGGAAACTGTTTAGTGGCTGCTGATCCGTACTTGGCCTATGCCAAGTTGTCACATTATTTTGATCGCACACCTAAGCCTCATGCTGGGATTCATGCTAGTGCAGTGATTGCCGACAGCGCTTTAATTGACTCAACAGCCTGTATTGGTCCTGGTGTCGTGATTGAAGAGCATGCCGTGATTGCCGCCAATGTGGTTATTGGTGCGCAATGTTTTATCGGTGCGCGCACTACTATTGCTGAGGGTGGCCGTTTATTAGCACGTGTCACACTGTACCATGATGTAACTATTGGCCAGCGCGTAGTGATTCAATCTGGAGCAGTGATTGGCGGTGAAGGTTTTGGCTTTGCTAACCATCAAGGTATCTGGAATAAAATTGCGCAAATTGGTGGTGTAACCATTGGTGATGATGTTGAAATCGGTGCTAATACCACCATCGACCGTGGTGCACTGACCGATACCTTAATTGGTCATGGCGTTAAGTTAGATAACCAAATCCAAATTGCCCATAATGTGCAAATTGGAGACCATACTGCAGTGGCTGCTTGTGTGGGTATTTCAGGCAGTGCAAAGATTGGCCGCAATTGTATGTTGGCCGGTGGTGTGGGTTTAGTGGGTCATATTGATATTTGTGATGGTGTCTTTATTACAGGTATGACCATGGTGACACACTCAATTACTGAGCCGGGTGCGTATTCATCCGGTACAGCCATGCAACCTGCGTCTGATTGGAAGAAAAACGCGGTACGCTTTCGCCAATTGGACCAGCTCGCTAAACGTGTTCGCGCTTTAGAAAAACATACTCAGAAGTGACCTCTGATATGGATATATCATCTGATGCTTTATCGACCTTTTTAGCTAAGCTGCTTTAATTTAGCGCATTAAGTGCCATTCAGTTACAGGTGGTAGGTTTGTGTATAGGGTATTCACAGCCTCACTTATTTGATCAAGGCTTTTATATATGATGGACATCAATGAAATTCGTCAGCTTCTCCCGCATCGTTATCCATTTTTATTAGTGGACCGCGTATCTGCGATTGATTTAGAGCAGAAGACGATTACAGCTTATAAAAATGTAAGCATCAATGAGCCTTTTTTTAATGGCCACTTCCCACAGTATCCGATTATGCCAGGTGTACTGATCATTGAAGCGATGGCGCAAGCTGCTGGCGTACTAGGCTTTAAAATGATGGATGCCTCACCCGATGATGGCACTCTGTATTACTTTGTCGGTTCTGATAAGTTGCGTTTTCGTCAGCCAGTTGTACCGGGTGACCGCCTTGATTTACAAGCGAGTTTTATCAGTGCTAAACGCGGTATTTGGAAGTTCAATTGCAAGGCTAGTGTGGGCGACGTCATCGTATGTTCGGCTGAAATTATTTGTGCGGAACGAAAAATATGAGTTTAATTGATCCTCGAGCCATTATTGATCCGTCAGCTCAGCTTGCGGATGATGTGACTGTTGGTCCCTGGACGACTATTGGTCCTGGGGTTGAAATTGGCGCAGGATCAATTGTTGCATCGCATGTTGTGCTTAAAGGCCCGACCCGAATTGGTTGTCATAATCATATCTATCAGTTTTCATCGATCGGTGAAGACACCCCTGATTTAAAGTATCAAGGTGAGGCGACACGCTTAGTAATCGGCGATCATAATGTGATCCGCGAAGGTGTCACTATTCATCGTGGTACAGTGCAAGACCGCTCTGAAACCACTATTGGTGATCATAATCTGATTATGGCTTATGCGCATATTGGCCATGACAGTGTGATTGGTAATCACTGTATTTTAGTCAATAACACTGCATTAGCGGGGCATGTGCATATGGATGACTGGGCTATTTTGTCTGGCTATACCTTAGTGCATCAGTATTGCCATATCGGTGCGCACAGCTTTACTGCGATGGGCACGGCTGTGGGTAAAGATATTCCTGCGTTTATTACGGCTGCGGGTAACCCTGCAGTGGCACGTAGTATGAATTTTGAAGGTATGCGCCGCCGTGGTTTTTCTGAAGAGGCGATTCAAGCCTTGCGCCGTGCTTATAAAACAATCTACCGCCAAGGTTTAACGGTTGATGCTGCGTTGCTGGCCTTGGCTGAGAGTGAGGCGCAGCACCCTGAAGTTGCCTTGTTTTGTCAGTCTATTCGCCAGTCTTCACGTGGTATTACTCGCTAATGACTGAGCAGATACAACGGCCGCTCAAAGTTGCTTTGGTCGCCGGTGAAGCCTCCGGTGATATTTTAGGTGCAGGCTTGATGCAGGCTTTACGTCAGCATTGCCCACAGGTTGAGTTTATTGGTGTCGGTGGTCCATTGATGCAAGCACAAGGTTTAACCTCGTACTTTCCAATGGAACGCCTCGCGATTATGGGGTTGGTGGAAGTGCTTGGGCGTTTGCCTGAGTTACTATCACGCCGTAAACGCTTAATCGCTACTTTAAAAGAGCAGCAGCCCGATGTGTTTATTGGCATTGATGCGCCAGACTTCAACTTAACCATTGAATTAAAACTGCGTGAAGCAGGCATTAAAACCGTGCATTATGTCAGCCCTTCAGTCTGGGCATGGCGGCAAAAGCGCGTGTTTAAAATCCGTAAAGGCTGCGATTTAATGCTGACTTTACTGCCATTTGAAGCGCAGTTTTATCAAGAGCATCAGGTGCCGGTGTTATTTGTCGGTCATCCCTTGGCTGATAGCGTTGCTATGCACAATGATCCATTGCAGGCTCGTGAGCAGTTGGGTCTGCCTGCTGATGCCCAAGTAGTGGCTTTACTGCCTGGCAGTCGGGGCGGTGAAGTAGCTAAGCTGGGCGCGTTATTTGTTGAGACAGCACGTTACCTGTTAGGCGAGAAACCGCAATTGCGCTTTATTATTCCGGCGGCGAATCAGGCGCGTCGTGAGCAGCTTGCAGCGATTCTGGCCGATATGCCTAATTTTCCAATCAAGATTTTAGATGGTCAGTCACAAGCTGCATTGCAAGCCTGTGACGCGGTACTGATTGCCTCTGGCACCGCTACGCTTGAAGCAATGCTATTTAAAAAACCAATGGTGGTGGCCTATAAACTGGCACCAGTCAGTCATTGGTTATTAAAGAAAATGGTTAAAAGTCCCTATATTTCCCTGCCGAATTTATTAGCCAATGAGATGTTGGTGCCTGAGTTTATTCAAGATGCAGCCACGCCTAAAGCGCTGGGTAATGCGCTATTAGATCAGTTAAACGATGGCTCACAGCAAACTCAGCGCTTTGCTGAGCTGCACGCCTCGTTGCGCTGTGACGCATCTGAGCGTGCTGCACAAGGCGTTTTGCAATTAGTGGGGCGACTCTGATGCAACTGGATTTACTCAATCAGCAGCGTACTGGCAAGCTGGTAGCGGGTGTGGATGAAGTGGGGCGTGGGCCATTGTGTGGTCCTGTTGTCACTGCTGCAGTTATTCTTGATCCGCTGCGTCCAATTGCTGGGCTGAATGATTCAAAAAAGCTGACTGAGAAAAAGCGTGAAGCGCTGTTTGTTGAGATACAAGAAAAAGCTTTAGCCTGGTGTGTTGGTCGCGCTGAAGTGGAAGAGATTGATCGTCTCAATATCTTGCAAGCGACAATGCTGGCGATGCAGCGTGCAGTTGAAGGTTTATCCATTCAGCCTGATTTAGCGTTGATTGATGGCAATCGTTGTCCGCAATTAAGTATGGCATCTGAAGCGGTAGTGCAGGGTGATGGCTTAATTGCAGAGATCTCTGCCGCGTCTATTTTAGCTAAGGTCAGTCGTGACCGTGAGATGGCTGTTTTAGATGCTCAGTATCCGGGTTACGGTATTGCTAAGCATAAAGGCTATCCAACCCCTGCACATCTTAAAGCCTTGCAAGAGCTGGGTCCAACACCGATTTATCGTCGTTCGTTTGGGCCTGTGCGTCGGTTTTTTGAAAGTAATTGATATTTTCATCAGAATCACAGTGTCTTTTAAGAGCGCTTAGCAAGACCTGCGTATGTCGTATCGCGTTTGTGCTGCTTTTCCCTCCACGGTGCATCCTGCACCAAGT
>DASRNZ010000170.1:0-2238 GCA_035647155.1 Thiopseudomonas sp. | reverse complement strand
ATCAACGCAACGCCCCTCCTCACCTTCCCAGTAACTCAGCCAGTAACTGTATAAATCCTCATCGTTCTTAATGTACAGATCGACACTCCACGTCTCCTGAGTGCTCCAGCCGTTGAATAACTCGCTCATGTTTTTAAGCCTTCGTTTTGAATGAGTACGCAGTATTGCATTAAACAGCTTGCCCGTCCATCGGTCGGGTGCTATCGTTTGCACATCAATTAAATGCGAGGCAATAAACCATGACTGTATTGGCACAAGATAAAAAGGTATTCGGGCAGGCTGAATTTGCGGCGGCTTGGGCATTATGGGTTGGCAAGCTTCACGATCCGGCATCAAAACTAATGAGCTTCACCATTACCAACAAAGATGGCTCCACCGGCGTTGCTATCGGCCTGTTGAGCTATGCTGATCTTGAGTCTGTCCACTTCCCCACAAAGCAAACGCATACGACATATGAATCAGCGTTGGCTAGCATCGGTTTTGCGTTAGATGAGGAGCTGTAACCCGCTCAACTGGTAACGATTAAGGCCGTTTCATCATGCGGCCTTTTTTATGATTTGAGCGGTCTGTTTTGGGTATACATCAGGCGAACCGATAAGCAGTAGCGCAATAATGCAGGTTACGGAATTAGCAGACCACTTAAAACAGACTGCCAATAGAGAACCACTTAAAACAGACTACCGGCATCAGTGACGCAAGGGGCTGCAATTGGTTTTATACAGTTCGATGCCCAATCTAGGCACCAATTCACACGCTATAAGCCCCTAACCATGGGCTTTGTGCTTTCTAGGGGTTTACGATACCCCCAATAATACCCCCAATTTATTTTGTACCCCTTTTTTTAGTGGCCAAAGGTAGGCAAAGGTTGAGCCAATACCGCTTAAACCGGCTGATTGCTTTCTTCTATTGGCTGGCGCTGCGTAATAGGCAAAGACTAAAGCATCAGGCGCTTGGCAAGCACTCGCTAAGATCGTCATACCACTGTTGATAGAACGCCTCGTCTATATCGCCATCATCCAATGGATTGTATCGGTCGGGCACGCCTGCCAGTTTAAGCACCGCGTTATATTCAAAACCATGCTCATTGCATAAGTCATACAGCACTTTGCTATGGGCAAGCTGGCGCGCAACGCACTGCTGTAGCTGTTCATGCGTAGAATCAAAGGCATCATCAGGCTGACCAGCATCAAGCCGTGTAAGGCTCTGTAAGCGGCTCAATGTAGACGCATATAAAAAGCACTGACGCCAAAACTCAGCAGTCCAAACCAGCACCACGCTGTGGAACGCATCGCGCCAATCGGTATAGGCCGTATCAATACAGCGATACTCACGCCATACCACCGCTGATCTGATCTTATCGACCTCTTCGGCATTCATATCAGCCATGCTTTGCAGTGTGAGTGCGGCTAATTGTTTGGGTGCTAAGCCCTGATAAAGTTTGACGCTGCGCTTTGTGATCTGCTTCATTTTTTCATCTCCTGCAATTGCTCCAATTGAGCGAGGCGCTTTTCTAGTTCGGTGATTTCTATAATCTTTCCTAGGTCGGATATTGCGCCAATCAACTTACGCCCTGAATCAACATCAATCTGACCAGCAGCAATAGCAGTTAGAACGCTTTCGGCTTTCTGGCTTAGCGTGTCGCCGTGCAATGCAAACTCCACAGGATCGCTGTTTGGTTTAACTGGTGGGCTGATACGCTCAAGGCACAACTTCAAGGCCGTCATATCGCCGCTAAGCGCGTGATCTACAGCAACCTTGAATAAGTCATCACCATGCGGCTCAAGCGCCTCACGCCACCGCGTAGCCTTGCCCAGTGCACCCTTTGGCCTGCCTGCTGGGTTGCCGCTTTGACCAGCCTTAAACTTTGTACTCATGCCTGTTAAATCCGTGTTAAATACTGGTTACAGTATAGCGTTACATTATCGGATCACCTAACACTGATTAGCTTTGTCTATCACGCGTAGTGACTTCGAAAAAACCTTGCTGGTATAGCGTGACTTCTCGCTTTACTCAAACTGGGGGTATTGCTGGGGTGCTTATTCAAAACGCCACCCCTGTTCCGTTTTGAAACGGCAAAGGGTGCGACTGCTGGTCGTGGGCTGCTCAGGCGATTAGTAGTCGTGGGGGGTGCTGGTGGAGTGTTATTTGTTAGCCGTGCTGGTGGTGTGTCCAACTTGTCCAGCTCGTGTCCAAACTGTCTGCCCTCGTGTAACCCGCATGTGTAGGGCATTACAGCCC
>DASRNZ010000169.1:0-4801 GCA_035647155.1 Thiopseudomonas sp. | reverse complement strand
TGGCAAAAAGCTCGGTATCGTCGGTTATGGTTCAATCGGTACACAGTTGTCAGTCTTAGCTGAAGCACTGGGTATGGATGTCTACTACTACGACGTCATCACCAAACTACCTTTAGGTAATGCAACTCAAGTGGCAACACTGGATGAGCTATTGGCGATGTCTGATGTGGTGTCATTGCACGTGCCTGAACTGCCATCCACTGAATGGATGATTGGTGAGAAAGAAATTCGCACCATGAAAAAAGGCAGTATTTTAATGAACGCTGCCCGCGGCACAATCGTAGTGATTGAAGCACTGGCTGAAGCGATCAAAGATAAGCACTTACTGGGCGCTGCAATTGACGTGTTCCCAACTGAGCCTCGCGCTAACGGTGAAGAGTTTGAAAGCCCACTGCGTGGCTTTGACAACGTCATTCTGACTCCGCACATTGGTGGTTCAACTCAAGAAGCACAAGCCAATATTGGCTTGGAAGTAGCTGAGAAGTTGGTTAAGTACAGTGACAACGGTACGTCCGTATCCTCTGTTAACTTCCCAGAAATGTCACTACCATCTCACCCTGGTAAGCACCGTATTCTGCATATTCACCAGAATATCCCAGGTGTTATGGGCGCGATTAACAAAGTCTTCGCCGACAACAAAATCAACGTGTCAGGCCAGTTCTTACGCACTGACGAAACCGTAGGCTATGTAGTCATTGATATTGATGCTGCTCACTCTGAGTTAGCGTTAGCCAAACTGCAAGAAGTCGAAGGCACCATGCGCTGCCGTATTCTGTACTAAGCACTGCGTACAGCCTTAGAAAAGGGAAGCTTAATGCTTCCCTTTTTTATATCTACAATTTAAGCGCGGCGACGTAACCAACCTGTAATAGATAAACGCTCACGCGTGGCCGGTAACACCTCATGCGGCCACTGCGCTGACATAAAAACAATCAGCGTACCCGCTTGTGGTACGACATCATGCGTCTGTCCATCATCTAAGTACATACGCAACTCTCCACCTTGATCATGCAACCATTGCTCGTTTAAATAGGCGACACAGGTCACCACGCGCCGGTCATCATCACGAAAACGATCTAAGTGTTTTTTATAAAACGCACCCGGTGGATATAAGGCAAAGTGCCCTTCAAAATCCTCTAAACCTAAAAATAGCGTTTGATTAATAGCGCTACGTAACTGCTCCATCAAGGCTAAATAACGATCAATCGTATTATTTTGCCCTTGCTCAAGCCACTGAATCTGATCGCCGCGAATCCCCGCATGCACAACTTTAGCCACACCACGGCCAATCCCTGCCAACTCTAATTGACCCCGTTGCGCACGTTCACGGCACTCTTGTGCCAGTTGTATTGTCAGATCTGTAGGAATAAAAATACTCTGTTGCGACCAGCCGTGTGTGGCCAAATCATCAACAATACGCGAAAATAATGGTGCGATTGCTAGTGTGTTCATGGTTAACCCAAGTCAAGAACTGATGATGTGCATTTTGAACGCTGCTTAGCAAGGATTACCCCAGCCTATGGGCATGCATTTACTGCATAATAAGCTGAATTTGAGCAACACATCATCTATTTCGTCTGCACGCCTCAAAACACTCTACAAAGCGTGTTTGCAGGGTATGAACTTGTCCGTTTAATATTATTTCCCTGAGGTTTTATATGCGCTTTTTATTATTATTTTGCATGCTACTCGGCAGCACCAGTATCTTTGCTGATACCTACCTTGAACTTTATAAAAAAGCCGGTTGGCCGCAGCAACAATCGCATTTTTCTAGTGCGCTGAAACAAGCACAGTTGCGCTATCAAGACACCCTGCCGAGCTTGATTTACCAAACCTTAGTGAAAAACAGTAATCAGCGCTTTGCTGCAGAGGCTATGCAAGAACGTGCGCAACAGGCATTGCGTGATCACTTGAGCAGCCCAGCCCCAGCCTTAGCTTTTTTAAACTCCAGTGTTGGTCAAAAAATCAGTGCCGCAGAAGTTGCAGCTTCGCATCCAGAGCAACTCAAGCGTTACAGCGCAGGTATACCTGTCATTCACGCAGAGGCCACCCGACGCTTATTGATTCGCCATCTGGCTAACGCGCTACCCGCAAGCCAAGCCGGTGCCGAGGTCACTTTGGCACTGGGCAGTGTCGCCGCCGACAGCTTAAGTCAAATGCTGCCTGGCTTAATGGGTGCCCAACAAGCCAATGCTTTACTTAATACACAGCGCCAGCGTTTAGTGACACAAATGGATGACAATATTGATAACTCGCTATTGCATGTTTATCGTGAGTTATCTGATGCAGAACTGGAAGAATTTGTCAGTTTTGCTCAATCAACAGAAGGCCAAGCCTACTACCAAGCGGTGCTAAAAACCTTACAAGCCGGCTTAGGCACTCATCCACAACCGTAATTATGAGCTGATTTGCGTTTGCAAAAAATCAAAAAACTGCTCACGCAATGCAGCGGGCTCATTAGCCAAATGATGCCGCGCCTCTGGCAAGAGTAATATTCTTGGTTGATGAAACTTAGTATTTAACAGCTGTAAATTATGCTGCCAGTCCACTGTCATATCCGCCTGGCCTTGCACAATAATTGGACTGTACTGGCTGGGCTGAGCCTGCTCAATATGACCAATCCATTGTGCTAATGCGCCCACCCAAGCCGTCGGTAAAATCTGAGTCTGCAGGGGATCTTGGCGTACAAACTCAACAAAGGCTGGATCATGTGAGTTATTGGAATAACGCCGTGGCACACTGCTGCGGAATGGTTTGACCAATTGATAGAGCAGCTTGGATTGTCGCCAAGCGCGCGGACGCACTAAAGGCGCCAGCAAAATAGTCTCACCCAATTGCGTTAGCGGATGCTGGTTTAACACATAATCCAAGGCAATCGCAGCACCGGTACTTTGCCCTAAGATATGCCAAGGTTGCGGCAACTGCAGTTGTTCTGCTTGGGCAAACATAGCCTGTAATACCTGTTGATACTCTTGAAAACTATGGATACTAGCCCGCGCACCGCTGGATAAACCGTGCCCCGGCAAATCACAAGACAACACCGCAAAGCCCTGAACCAAAGCCCACTTGTAAATATGCCCATATAAGCCCATATGATCATAATAACCATGCAGCACTAATAGTGTTCCACGTGGCCGGACGGGCCGATAAACATGCATAGCAATACGATAGGCTGCCACGTTAACCGCACCTAAACGGCATACCAAATCAGTATCATACTGAGCAAAATCAATCTGATAGTACTGCCGCCAAGCCTGCGCAAGGGTTGGATCAACGCTCTGCAGAGTCATATCAGGTAAAGAACGAGATAACTCTTGTGGGTCGAACTTTGTCATTCACTCACACTCTCAACCATTGGATACTGCGACATTCTGTGACATATGGATTTCAAGCAACTCATGGCACTCTATACTACCTACTAAGCGCGGTATTTATGAAACAGTCTATTTTAAAAAAAACACTGATTGGTCTCACACTTATCCTTTGGCTGGGCTCAATGCTAACGGGACTGTGGTGGTATAAAACGCGCTTTATCCGCCCCTTCAGTGAAACCACTGCCATATTTAGTGGCCAACAATTACGCTTACCTGACAGCATGGCTGGTGCAGGTCAGATTCGCTTTGTGCATTTTTGGGATCCAAGCTGCCCATGTAATGTCGGTAATCAACAGCACTTAGTGGAAATGATTGAGCTGTATGACGGCAAAGTTGAGTTTTACCATTTACAAAAACCCGGTAGTAACGGCAAACTCCCTAAAGCGCTCAACAGTATGCGCCATTTAAGTGGCCTACCCGGTTCTGAACAACTGCCAGCCAGCCCTGCAGTTGCGATTTGGGATCACAGTGGCGAGCTAGCCTATTTTGGCCCTTACAGTGAAGGAGCAGTGTGTAACTCCAGCAACAGTTTTATTGAGCCTATTTTAGACGCCCTACTAGACAACCGCCCTGTTTCCGCAGCCAACACCTTAGCAGTCGGTTGTTTTTGTGATTGGCAGCCTGCCGAAGACGCTAGCGAATAAGCCGCACACAAACCATGTTAGGATGCCTATAATTAAAGCTGCTTCGACACGCCATTAACTTATGCAGACTCATGGAAAAAAAATGGAGCCGCATCCTCTATACCAAAAAATTGTGCGTGAGCATCCTTTATTTCACAACTTAAGTGATCTCCAGCTCAGTCAACTGCTGGCAGACAGCCAACTACTCAACCTAAAAAAAGGTGTGGATGTCTTTCGCCAAGGCGAGCCATGTAATCACTTTGGTTTTATTATTTCTGGCAGTGTAAAAATATATCGCCTCACCCCTGATGGACAAGAAAAAGTCTTTGAAGTGATTGGTGACGGTAAGACCTGCGCTGAGGCTATGATGTTTATCGATAACAGCCAATATACTGCTACAGCACAAACACTACAGCCCACCCAGTTATTATGGTTTCCTAATGCTACCTATACCCGCCTGCTACGTGACAGCCCAGACAGCGCATTAGCCTTCTTAACCGTGCTATCCAAACATATGCACCAACGTATGAATGAGATTGAAATACTCTCGCTGAAAAATGCCACCCATCGGGTGATTCGCTATATTTTGTCGCAAGCTCTAGGTGCATGTAGCCGCTGCAATACACCCAGTTTTGAACTACCCATTACCAAGCGTCTGGTGGCCAATCATTTATCTATTCAGCCGGAAACCTTTTCGCGGATTATTCACCACTTAAGTGATGAAGGGATTATTCAGATTGAGGGCCGTCTGATTTGCATTTTAGACACGAAACGGCTAGAAAATTATGAGTGAAATATCATTAT
>DASRNZ010000168.1:0-5436 GCA_035647155.1 Thiopseudomonas sp. | reverse complement strand
GGTCGCCAGATGCGTGGTTTAGTTGATGCACTGTCTTTTGGCGACATCGACACCAATAGTGACGGTTTTATCTCTCCAGACGAGTTTGCCGCACACCAGCAACAACAAATGGGCCAAGGCATGGGTCAGGGTCAAGGCATGAACCGTGGCCAAGGACGCGGTATGGGCCAAGGACAAGGCATGCAGCAAGGCCAAAACCAAATGCCAACCTTTGCTGATTTTGATTTAAACAGCGATGGTAAAATCACTAAAGAGGAGTTTACCGAAGCACGTACTGCTCGCATTAGTCAGCGCGCTCAAGAAGGTCGCCAGATGCGTGGTTTAGTTGATGCACTATCTTTTGAGGACATCGACACCAATAGCGACGGCTTTATCTCTCCAGACGAGTTTGCCGCAGCTAAGGCACAGCACCAACAACAAATGGGCCAAGGCATGGGTCAGGGTCAAGGCATGCAACAAGGTCAAGGCCGCGGTATGGGTCAAGGTCAGGGCATGAATCGTGGCCAAGGACGCGGCATGGGCCAGGGTCAGTAACCCGGCACTAACCAGCCTCCAATAGTAGTTATGCATCACAGGCGCAGACATTGTTCTGCGCCTGTTAACATTTATACTTATAAAGCTAAACAAGCTCCGTCACCGTGCTGGCATACGCTCAAGAAAAGCAATCACTGCAGAGCGTCAACGCATTACTACCCTCCTAGCAATCAACAACGCAAAACTGTCGATATCGTATCTGCGTGAGTATAAATGCCCACCACACTCTACGACCGCAGACTATTGAGCTACACCCTCGCAGCGATTGTTAACCGCCTAGGTCGGAGACATGGCCTCCTTCTACCAAACTGTGCAACTTACTTAAGGCGTGAAAGCTGTAGGGTAGGTATGTAACCCTCCAAATGCCGACTGTACCGAGTACCGAGCATGCTGCCTAGTTTGCGGCGTCTACGTTGGCATGAGTGTCCGCCTCAATTTTCTGCGTCCAGCTCAGCTCATCGAAGATCACGTATAGCGCTGGAATAACCACAACCACCAGTACCGTGGAGACCAGCAAACCGAACACCAAGGAAATCACCAGCGGTTGGATGGCTGCGGCTTGGGTACTGGTTTCAGCCAGCAGTGGCAGCATGCCGGCAATGGTGGTTACCGATGAAATCAGAATGGCCCGTAAGCGGTCACGACTGGCTTGCCCGGCAGCGGCCTGAATCGACATGCCTGCGCTGCGGTTTTGCGAGTGATCACTGCCCAGTCGCGGGCTTGTTCGATATCAACTGCAACATTCAGCGGTACGCGGCTATTATCAGGCAAGCGGATAGCCAGATCTTGTAGGCAGTCTAGGCTTTGTCGGTTTTCTAAAGCATGGCGCACCACCAGATCAATATCCCATTCACCAATGCGTAAGGTATCACTGATTTCACCCAACACAGCGGAGCGCAGTTGCGCTGCGACTTCAGCCGTAACAACATCGTCAGCGGAACCTGCGCAACAATTTCCGCAGTGGTGATACCGTCTGCCTGAAACAGCCGCTGACCGGCATTCACATATTGATGCAGCTCGGCCTCAACAGCCGCCAAACGCAAGTCAAAAGGCGCACAAAACGGGTGTCTTTAATATCCTGGCGCGCTTGTGCCAGACGCGTATTAGCCCGCTCGATTTGCGCCTCAAGCCGTTGCCGGCTGGATGGAATCAACTGCAACTGATTGCGTAACGACTGCACCATTTCACGCTGCGGTGCTTGACGGGTAAGAATAAAAATAGCCATTAAACCGATGCCCAGCAATAAACCCAAAGCAACCAGCAAACTACGCCCGCGGCGCTTGATAAAACTATTCATATACCGTCCTCATTACTGATCTGAGTCTCATGTCCAGCTGCTGTTTATCTCAAACTATGCACAGGCTGTTCTTGACTGACATCACTGATAACTGCTCCACTCCAACCGCCGCCCAAGGCTTTATACAACGCTACCAGCTGTATCGCAGCAGTGGTATGGGCACGGGTATTTAAGGCTTCGCTGTCATGCAAAGCACGCTCAATCGTCAGCAGCTCGATTAAGGCAATGTCGCCTGCGGCATAACGGGCTTGAGCATGAGCGTAACTGCGCTGCGAAGCCTCCAACGCCTGTTTACGTAGCGCTAAGCTGACCAGCCCAGCTTGATAGTCGCTTAATGCCCTTTCCGCATCACCCAACGCCGCCAGCACCGCTTGCTCATAACCCATGGCCGCTTGCTGTTCTACTGCTTGACTGGCACGAATCTCCGCACGCACTCGCCCACCATCAAACAGTCGCCATGAAATCAGCGGCAACACGGAAGAGCGCCGACTGGATGCAGCAAACCAATTCCCAGTACTCAGCGCTTGAAAACCGCCACTGAGGCCAATCGATAATTTAGGAAACAGCTCAGCGGTTGCCACACCGATGTCTGCACTGCTGGCGGCCAAATTGCGTTCAGCGGCGAGAATATCCGGTCGGCGACGTAAGATGTCAGCACGCTCACCAACGGGGATGGGCAGCAAAGCAACCTTTGCCGGCTGCGCATCGAGCAATGCCAACGCCTGTTCCGGTGTTTGCCCCAATAATACTCCCAAGCTTAAGACAGCTGCGCGCTGTTGAGCCTGAATATCCGGTAATGCTGCTTTAGCTGCGGCCAACTGCGCATATACAGTATCCACATCGGCAGCAGCGGCATCACCCATGGCCACCCGCTGCTGCACCAGCTGCACTGTTTGCTCTAAAGTTGCCAAAGTGGCTTGCTGAGTAGCTAATTCTTGGGCGGCACCGACACTGGCGAACCACGCTCGCGCCACTTCAGCAATGATGCGCATGCGCACCCCTTGCGCTTCAACCTGAGCGGCTGCTAGTTTGGCGCTGGCACTTTCTAATGCACGCTGTTTGCCGCCAAACACATCAACTTCCCAGGTGGCATCAAAACCCGCATCATAAATGGTCTGGTACGTCTCCACGCCGGGCATAGCACCAATCGGCAAGGGGCCATTCTCACTCTGCCGACGACGATTGATGCTGGCTCCGACTGACGCTTCGGGCAATTGGCGACCGGCCACCCAGTCCCGCAAGGCGCGCGCTTCATCGATACGGGCACTGGCTTGGCGCAGATCTAAGTTTTGCGCCAAGGCGGTATCCACTAAGCGTTGCAGCACAGGATCATTAAGCGTTGACCACCACTGGGCTAAATCAACGGGGGCAGAGTTTGTTGCTAAGGCCTGCGTCCACCCAGCATCACTCGCAGCTAACACCGGAGCACGGTACTCAGGCCCCACTGCGCAGGCGGTCAACAAGGTACTGGTTAACAGCAATGCAGTTAAGGTCGGCCAGCGTGGCACCTGCAGTTTGCACTCTGTTATAAGCTTGGTTTTATTACGCTTAATATGGCTCATTGCAGACGCCCTCGAACAAATAAAGTGGCTGTCGTCAGGGACACCAAGGCAATGGTCGCTAACGGCCAAAGACGAGCGAAAATATCGCTCGGCGGCAACGCTTTAAGAAAACTGCCCTGAACAATAACTAGAAAATGGGTCAGCGGAATGCCCTGCGCCAGCCACTGTAAAAAAATCGGCATGTTTTCCACTGGCGTAGAAAAGCCTGACATCAATACTGCTGGGATGCCCACGGCAAAGGCGCCGAGAATGGCTTGCTGCTGAGTGGAGCTCACCGCAGAAATCATTAAACCTATACCCACCACGGACAGAATAAATAACACTAAGCTGATCAGCAGCAAGCCAAAGGAGCCACTGAATGGAATCTGAAACAGCCAGGTTGCCGCAGCAATCATCAATAACCCCAGCAGCGTTCCAATCGCCAGCGCCGGCAGTGATTTAGAAATAATGATTTCCGCGGTTGAAGTGGGCGACACCAGTAACTGATCAAAAGTGCCCAACTCACGCTCACGGGCAATCGACAGCGAGGTGATCAGCAACGCACTGAACAAGGCTAATACCCCACTCAAACTGGGCACAATAAACCAGCGATAGGTTAAGTTCGGATTAAACCAATGGCGTACCAACAGCGGCGACAGCAGCTCACCCTCGCGCACCTCTGCGCTGACTTCGGCGGCAATCGCTGATAAGTAACTGAGGGTAATTTGCCCTGAGTTACTGCGCCGTCCGTCAATTAACGCCTGCACTTGGCCGCTCTCACCGGCAGCAATTACGCGGGAAAAATTGACCGGTATATGCAGGGCAACCATGACTGTGCCTTGATCAATCAAATCAGGCAGCTGTTGCGCACTGGCCACATGCTGCACTTGCTTAACAAATTTCGCGTTCTCCAGACGTTCAATTAGCTCGTAGGACCAGCGTCCCGCATCTTGGTTATACACCGCTAACTCAACATTGCGCACTTCCAAGGTGGCGGCAAAGGCAAACACCAATAACTGCAATAAAGGCGGCACTAAGACCACCATACGGCTGCGCGGATCACGTAAAATGCTCAGTACTTCTTTAATAAACTGCGCGCGCAAGCGGGTAAAGGCAAAGGTGTTAGCCATGGCTTAAAACTCCAGATTCTTGCGCGTGGCACGCTTGGCCAGCAGAAAGAAAATTGTACCAATCGCCGCCATGGCGAAGAGATTCGGCCAAAACACCGCCCAAATATCCCCGGCCAAAAACACGGTTTTTAACGAAGAAACAAAATAACGGGCTGGCACAAACCAAGTGATCACCTGAATCGGTGCCGGCATGGCTTCTATTTCATACAAAAAACCGGACAACATAAAGGCGGGTAAAAAGCCGGAAAACAAGGCAATTTGCGCGGCTAGAAACTGATTGCGAGTGATGGCTGAAATCAATAAGCCTTGCCCCAGCGCTGGCACCATAAACACCGCAGACAGCAGCAGTAACGCCGCCAAAGAACCGCGCAACGGCACATCAAACACCCACACCGCCAAAGCCGTGGCACCTAGAGTAGCGAGCATACCCAAAATAAAATAAGGTAAGAGTTTACCAATGAGAATTTCGATAACTGAGGCAGGAGTGGAGAGCACCGCTTCCATGGTGCCGCGCTCCCACTCCCGTGCCACCACCAAAGCGGTCAGCATGGTGCCAATAATGGTCATCACAATGGCAATTGCGCCGGGTACCAGTGAACGACGGCTTTCTAGTTCGGCGTTAAACCAGTATCTGGGTTCTAAAGTCACAGCCGCAGTTGGCGTGGCCATGGCTTGCCCTGCACTCCAAGTTTGCACCACGCCTTGGCTGTAGTTGGCCACATAATTAGCAGTATTGGGTTGCGAACCATCGGTAATCGCTTGCACCAGTGAGCGTCCACCCCGCTCGGTTAAGCGCTGGGCAAAATCTTGCGGGATTACCACAAAGCCACGCAATTGACCCGACACCAGCTGCTGAGCAGCGTCACGTCGATCGTGCAGAAAAGTGACATCCAAATAGTGGGTGCTGGCAAAAGCTGCCGCCAATTGTTTAGCT
>DASRNZ010000167.1:0-2926 GCA_035647155.1 Thiopseudomonas sp. | reverse complement strand
TGCGCCTGTGTAAGCGGTCTAGCGCCGTTCTCTGGGTCATAATCGAGCATAAGCACGCCTGCGCCTTCCGGCCATTGCATCGCGTCTTTTGTTCTGGTTATTGCATCGGCTGGCCTGCCTGCCTTTTCATATTCTGCCTTACTCAAAACTCTGATTTGTTCATGCCCTGTCACGCCATAAGATAGCGCCTGATTAGGGTATAAGCCTTCCAGAAAATCAGCGAACTGTGCAGCATTGGCAACGGTTATACGCTCGGCCTTACCTACATACATATTAGCGCTGGTCTTAGGTGATTCAAGCTCGCCTGTACTGTTTAGGCTGTAACGCTTGGTTAGCACCTGCGGGCGCTCGCTGGTCATAACTGTAAAGTTAATCTGTCTCATAACTGCACCCCCGCAACGTACCCTAGCGCCAGCGCTAAAACTGGCATGGTTTGTTGTACGGTAGGATTGTTAGCAGCTACAATGGCCATGCTCGTCAAAGCATCTAAAGCGCTTCTATTGGTTTTACCGGTAGGGGCGTTTTTCATTGTGCGCCCCCCAGCTCTGCTGCTTGTGCTTCATACGCCAGCGCATGAATAAGCGAGGCGCGCCACATCAGCTCGCCGTATGCGTTCACAAGTGGCGCAACGTGTCGAAAATGCCCTTCGGTTTTGTAGCTGGCGGCCATGTGCTCAGGTGTTACGCTAGGGTGGTTTATATGCGCTGCTGCTGTGCGGGTTTCATAGTAGGTGACAATCATTGTGCAATCTCCCCACTAAGCACGCGCTTAATATCAGCAACTAGCCATGCTAAACGGCCGTTGATACGGGTTGGGCGAATGGGTCCGTTCTCTTTGCAGGCCCAAATGTGCATGGTCTGCATTTTGCGGTTTAAGTGGTAGGCCGCTTCGCGGGTTGGTAGTGCGGTGCGGTGCTCTTGGTCGAGTGGGACGATGCCCGCTGGCGTGTTGGTTTTCATGCTCATGATCTATTTCCTCATGGGCTTGAAAGGCCTCTCTCTGTCGTCTATACCACCGGTTTTTAGTAAATATTTATTAAAATATCTTTGCATTAATACGCGGTACTGGGTATATTGGAGCTGTATTTGAAAGTAAGCCTAATCAAGCTCTAACTTGATTAAGAGACAAAAAGGTCTGAACCACCTTCTTATCTCGCTTAGATACCCGCTCTTTGCGGGTGTCTTTGTTGCATTGGATAACGATAAGGTCAACCAATGGCCACCATGATAATGCAATAAACTCAAAGCTCGCAACTCACAGGCACAATATCTAGTGTTTAGATCGACAAAAACACACGACATATTGATTTGCCGTGATAGCAAACTATCAAATTATTTATAGTTACTAGTAAAAACCTGCATGGTTTTACCGCTCGTCGGCAAAATATACCGTTCGTCGGGTTGCATGTTATGCGAGCCGCATTCTCAATAAAACTCACAAGGAATTGCACAATGACTAAACAAGAATTGCTAGAAAAAGCGACTGATCTCGGCATCAATACTGCCGATTCAGAATTTCAGGAAGTGCTGGCATCAGAGGGTGCGCTCGGTGGTCACTCTGTAAAGCCATAGGCGCGTTCTGGCCTAAGCCATTTTATGCAACTGAACCACATTGCCCCTGAGCTGGCGCATAAGCTCAGTGAGACGCTTACGTCTAGTAATCGGCTGCTTAGCATTGGCTTCATATAGAGCGGCAAGCTCAGCACCTTGTGCGCTATCTGCGACTGCCAGCACCTGCCCCCATGCCTCCCACGCCTCATACATTTCAAGTTCTGGATCTTGCGGAATGTAGGTGGTCGTTATCTTGTCTGGCTTATGGTTTAAGCACCGTTCGATAATGTAAGGGTTGATCTGTAGGGCTTGCATAGAGCTTGCTGCGGTGCGTCTCAGGTCGTGCGGTGTCCAAGTACCGCCGGATAAGATCAACGTATCAAACAGCTTTGTACGGCCTGCAATCTGTACTCCACGCTGACGATCTCGCACCTGCTTGGTGACTGCTTTCTGGTCAATAGCGCCAGCGCCGGTAACATTCGACACGATATATTCAGCATCAGCACTAATATCTTTTAACTGCTTAAATAAACCTTGAGCGTACTGGCTCAGGTATATGTTTAACGGGTCGCCGTTCTTACTGTTCTCAGCAGGAATAAACCACTCACCAGCATCAAGACACACGTCCGACCACTTAGCGCGTAACAGCTCACCAATACGGCAAGCGGTGGCTAACTGGATCTTGATTGCTAGCTCAGTTGTGTTGATAAGTTTTGCACTTGGCAATTTGTCGAACAGCTCCACAAGCTCAGGAATACTCAGCACACGATCACGCGGCGCATTTTCCTCTAGCTTCCTTGGAAAGCGAGGCAAGGTCTCAATGATCCCCTGATCCAGTGCGTAGCCCATCATCTGACGAATTAGCGCCATCACTATATTTGCAATACGATTGCCACGCTCGGCCATTCGGTTGTTAATACTGGCAAGATGCCGCGCAGTAACATCCTTAACATCACGCTTGCCAATAACGGGCAATACATCCTTGCGCATCATGCGAGCTGGCTCATCAGTGCCAAGCTTGCGACTGGTCATCTCTGGCGATTTAATCCATAGCTCAAACAGCTCTGCAACGGTGCAAGCCTCATCCATTTCTTTTTGGCGCTGCTCTGCTATTTCCTTTTTGGCTTGCGCTGGATCTAAACCTTGAGCAATATCGCCTTTTAGTGCGTTCGCTTGAGTACGCGCGGCGGCCACCGATAGAGCTGGGTAGAAGCCCATCACATACCGGCGCTTAGTCCATTTGCTGCCGCGCTTTATGTTGTAAGACAAAGACCACACCGTCCGAACACCAATGCGCAACTCTAGGCCGCCAGTTATGTCGCAGGTGAACACTGTCCTGATACCGGTGAACTGCTCAGGATCTTTACGGCGCTCTT
>DASRNZ010000166.1:0-8810 GCA_035647155.1 Thiopseudomonas sp. | reverse complement strand
GGTCGCCAGATGCGTGGTTTAGTTGATGCACTGTCTTTTGGCGACATCGACACCAATAGTGACGGTTTTATCTCTCCAGACGAGTTTGCCGCACACCAGCAACAACAAATGGGCCAAGGCATGGGTCAGGGTCAAGGCATGCAACAAGGTCAAGGCCGCGGTATGGGCCAAGGACAAGGTATGCAGCAAGGTCAAGGCCGTGGTATGGGTCAAGGTCAGGGCATGAATCGTGGCCAAGGACGCGGCATGGGCCAGGGTCAGTAACCCGGCACTAACCAGCCTCCAATAGTAGTTATGCATCACAGGCGCAGACATTGTTCTGCGCCTGTTCACATTTATACTTAATAAAGCCAAACAAGCTCCGTCACCGTGCTGGCATACGCTCAAGAAAAGCAATCACTGCAGAGCGTCAAGGATTCACTGCCTTCCAGCAATCCGCAGCGCAAAGCTGTAACTATCTTATCCGCCTTATCCGCGCGGGCATAAATGCTCACCCTACAATCAATTTGGCACAAACCTGTACGAGCTGGCCATGCCAGCGACAACACTATTATTAACGGTGCAGGTGTGTAGACCTTAATCCCGTGAATCGGGGGCATGGCCTCATCCTACAAAACTGTGCGACTTGCTTAAGGCGTGAAGGCTGCAAGACTGGCATTGATGCCTGCGTATACTTCTCTAAATACCAATCATCAATACCCAATACCGAGTATGCAGCCTAATCTGCGAGGTTCGCGCTGTCCTGTTCAGTAATAACCTCAATTTTCTGCGTCCAACCCAGCTCATCGAAAATCACGTACAGTGCTGGAATAACCACAACCACCAGCACCGTGGAGACCAGCAAACCAAACACCAAGGAAATCACCAGCGGTTGGATGGCTGCGGCTTGGGTACTGGTTTCAGCCAGCAGTGGCAGCATGCCGGCAATGGTGGTCACCGAGGCAATCAGAATGGCCCGCAAACGGTCGCGACTGGCTTGCCCGGCAGCGGCCTGAATCGACATGCCTGCGCTGCGGTTTTCCTTGATAAACTGAATCAGCAAAATGGCGTTGTTCACCACAATCCCAGCCAGTGACGCCGCGCCAATCATGGAGGGCATTGACAGGAAAAAGCCCATCAACACATGACCCCACAGTGCGCCGACAAAAGCCAGCGGAATCGACAGCATGACAATCAGCGGCTCGCTGTAGCTTCTAAACTGAAAGGACAAAATTAAGAAGATACCCAACAAGCCGATCAGTAATGCACGGCGAATTGAGCCACCCGTTTCTGCAGAACGGGCCGCCTGTCCTTCAAAGGTCACCTCCACTTGTGGGTGACGGGCTTCAAAGTCGGCCAACCAACCGTGCTGAATGTCAGTAACAATGGCATCCGTATTGGCACGCCGGGTGTCCACATCTGCAAAGACAGTGACAGTGCGCAGACCATCAATACGGGTGATCACCGCCCAGTCGCGTGCCTGTTCGATATCAACTGCAACATTCAGCGGTACGCGGCTATTATCAGGCAAGTGGATAGTCAGATCTTGTAGGTTGTCTAGACTTTGTCGGTCTTCTAAAGCATGGCGCACCACCAGATCAATATCCCACTCACCAACCCGCAAGGTATCGCTGATTTCACCCAGCACCGCAGAGCGCAGTTGCACGGCAATGTCTTCCGCAGACAGCCCTAAGCCATGGGCCCCTTCAGCTAACGACAAACGTCGTTCCAGCTTACCGGGACGTAGATTGTCGATCACGTTGTACACGCCAGTATAGCTTTGTAAGTGCTCAGCAAACTCTAGGGCCGCCACTTTTAGGGTATCCAGATCATCACCCTGTAAGCGCACCTCGATGGGAATACCCGCTGGTCCAAAGCCCGGCTCCTGGATAATCAGGTTTTGCAGACCAGGAATATCGCCAATTTCAGCCAGCCAAGCTGTAGTCAGCTCATCTAAACTGACATTACGCCGTTCGGCAGTGAGCAAGTCCACCATCACTGTGGCCACGTGGGTGCCTGCTTCTCCTGCGCTGGGGTTGTAGTTAAAACGCACCTGGGTGGAGCGCACCAGCGGCTGACCATTGGGCTGCTCTGGCGTCAAGCGCTGATCCAGAGTACGCATGGCTTTTTCCACATGAAAGGCCACATCTTGGGTGCGCGCCAATGGCGTACCCTGCGGCATCAGAATGCGCGCTTCCAGCACATCACCGTCAATGGCAGGCATGGCTTCGCTGCCAATATGACCACCGGCCAGATAACCAAAGGAACCCAGTATTAATACCAGCACACTGGCTAAGACTGCGTAGCGCCAGCGAATGGCTGCATCGGCAGTACGTCCCACTGCTTCACGAAAGCGCGCAAAACGCGCATCAAACGCAACCCGTAACCGCGAAGGCTCAGCTTCTAAGCAATGCAAACTACCGCTGAGGTGGCGGGATAACACCAGAAAGGCTTGGATTAAGCTGGCCGTTAACGCAGCAATCAACACCACGGGCAGCACTTTGAGCACATTACCCAGTTCGCCCACTAAAAAGGACAGTGGCGCAAACACCGCAATGGTGGTCAAAAAAGAGGACAATACGCCGGGCAGTACACCAAGTGTGCCCTGCACAGCCGCCTGCGTAGCAGATGCACCTTTTAAGTAATGCTCAACCACGTTATCGGTGATGACAATGGAGTCATCCATCACTAAACCAATCGCCATCAGTAACGCCACCAAGGTGATCATGTTCAGCGACAGACCCAGCAGCGCCATCATTACAAAGGCGCCCATAAAGGCCACCGGCAGCCCCATCACTGCCCACAAGGCAAGGCGCGGCCTGAAGAACATGCTCATCACCAGCACCACCAGTACAAAACCTTGGATGCCGTTCTCCACCAGCATTTTTAGCCGGTCGCGGACGATATTGGTGGCATCTTGGGTTAGGGTTAAGGCAACATGGCCGGCAAAGCGCTGCTGTTCAGACTCGATCAATTCCTGCATGCCCGCTAGTACATCGAGAGCATCATCGCGCAGGGTTTTTTTCACTTCCAGCACCAAGGCACGCGCACCGTTAAACCACACCTGTTGCTGCTCGTGCTCAACGCCCTCTTTTAGCGTAGCGATCTGGCCGAGGGTCAGCTCGCCGCCTTGGCGATCCGAGACCACTACTACGTTAGCCAATTCACGCAAACTACGGCGCTGATCAGTGAAACGCAGCTGAATATCACGCTCCGGTGTTTCGAGGGTGCCCAGTGGCATATCAATATTTTGCTTTGCCAGCAGATTAGCCAGTTCACGTGCGGTCAAGCCATATTGCGCCAGTGTTTCTTGAGCGACTTCAATCTGCCATTGGCGCTGGGACAACCCTTGGACAGTGACCTCAGCCACACCGGGCAGACGCAACAAGCGGTCTTCCAGCGCTTTAGCATAATTTTCTAAGTCACTTTGCGGCATATCGCCACTGACCGCCACCGCGGCTACCAGATCACTGCGGTGTAACTCACGCACCACAGCAGGTTCAGCTCTTTTCGGAAAATCGGTAATGGCGTCTACTTCAGTGGATATATCATCGATAAAACGACCCACATCACCGCCCTCTTCCATGGTTGCCGTGGCGCTAGCCAGATTGTCCTGAGCGATACAAATCAGCTCATCCAAATAATCCACCCCGGTCAAGGCATCATGTAAACGGCGGCAGATCTCATCTTCCACATCAGCAGCAATAGCACCACGGTATTCAACTTGGATACTGACTTCACTGGGTAAAAAATCAGGAAAAGTTTCACGTTTAAGGGTCGGCGCGGCAAAGGCACCAATGGCCAACATCAGAATCAGCAGCAAGTTGGCCGCAGTCGGGTGTCCAACAAACCAGCGGATCATGGCAGCTCTCCCATGGCGCGCTGCTGCAACTGCTGCTCGATTGCTGCATTGCGCAACGGTTTAACCAACATGCCATTAATCGCTGGACTCAAGTCATCGATAATCAGTGTTTCACCGCCGTTCAGTCCCTTGCTAACCACCGCCATATCGTGCTGCTCGAACGCCACCTCAACCGCCCGACGCTGCAAGCGCTGCTGTTCATCGAGCAGATATACTTCACCCTGATGCACCGCTGTGGCCGGAATCACCAACTGTGGCTCCGGCAGTTGTGCGGAGAGGCGCACCTGCACGTACATATCCGGCTGCAAGACGGGCCGCTGCGGTGGTGAGGCGCTGCGATACGGCTCATCGACTTCCACCACCACTTGCGCTGCCCGTGTATCTGGGTTTAAACCACGGGCAATGCGCACCACACGCGCCGGCCACTGCACGCCCGCACCGGCCACTAAGCTCACCTGAGCATCAATCACCGAAAAGTCCAACCGTTCACCGAGATCCAAAGCATCTGTCTTAACACTGGACTGTTTAGGTGACTGCATCAGCCGTAACAACATCGTCAGCGGAACCTGCGCAACAATTTCCGCAGTGGCGATACCGTCTGCCTGAAACAGCCGCTGACCGGCATTCACATACTGGTACAGCTCAGCCTCAACAGCCGCCAAACGCAAGTCAAAAGGCGCCACAAAACGAGTGTCTTTAATATCCTGGCGCGCTTGTGCCAGACGCGTATTAGCCCGCTCGATTTGCGCCTCAAGCCGTTGCCGGCTGGATGGAATCAACTGCAACTGATTGCGTAACGACTGCACCATTTCACGCTGCGCCAGCGTTGCCCGCTCCTCTTCATCACGGCGGGATTGTGATACTGAACCGCTTTTCGCTAAACGCTGAAAACGTGCTAACTCCTTCTCAGCCAACTGCAAACGCGCCTGCTCCAGCTCAAGTAAACGCTGGGTGTTTTCAGCAGTCATAGCCAACTGTGCTTGCTCCGCATCCAGACTGGCCAGCTCCCCCAGTGCCTCTGCTTCAGCCAACTGATAACGGCTCGGATCAATTTCTAGTAATAGGGTTTCGGCGGGCAATAACACACCGTCATCCAGCCGTGGGTGTTTATAGACAACGCGCCCCGGCACGTTAGCAATTGCCTGCCAGGTACGGGTTGGCCGAGCAATGCCATGACCACGCGCCTCGACTTGAAATGGTAGTGATTTAACCTCGATAACGCTCATGGTCGGCACAGTGAATGCAGTGTTATCACGCTGCGGTGCTTGACGGGTAAGAATAAAAATAGCCATTAAACCGATGCCCAACAATAAACCCAAAGCAACCAGCAAACTACGCCCGCGGCGCTTGATAAAACTATTCATATACCGTCCTCATTACTGATCTGAGTCTCATGTCCAGCTGCTGTTTACCTCAAACTATGCACAGGCTGTTCTTGACTGACATCACTGATAACTGTGCCACTCCAACCGCCGCCCAAGGCTTTATATAACGCTACCAGCTGTATCGCAGCAGTGGTATGGGCACGGGTATTTAAGGCTTCGCTGTCATGCAAAGCACGCTCAATCGTCAGCAGCTCGACTAAGGCAATGTCGCCTGCGGCATAACGGGCTTGAGCATGAGCGTAACTGCGCTGCGAAGCCTCCAACGCCTGTTTACGTAGCGCTAAGCTGGCCAGCCCAGCCTGATAGTCGCTTAATGCCCTTTCCGCATCAGTCAAGGCGGCCAGCACCGCTTGCTCATAAGCTAAAGCGGCTTGCTGCTCGGCGGCCTCACTGGCACGAATCTCCGCACGCACTCGCCCGCCATCAAACAGTCGCCATGAAATCAGCGGCAACACGGAAGAGCGCCGACTGGATGCAGCAAACCAATTCCCAGTACTCAGCGCTTGAAAACCGCCACTGAGGCCAATCGAAAGCTTTGGAAACAGCTCAGCGGTTGCCACACCGATGTCTGCACTGCTGGCCGCCAAATTGCGTTCAGCGGCGAGAATATCCGGCCTACGGCGTAAGATGTCAGCACGCTCACCAACGGGGATGGGCAGCAAGGCAATTCTTACCGGCTGCGCATCGAGCAATGCCAACGCCTGTTCCGGTGTTTGCCCCAGCAACACGCTAAGGCTGAGTATGGCGGCGCGTTGACGGGCTTGAATATCGGGTAACTCTGCTTTAGCCGCGGCCAACTGCGCATACACAGTATCCACATCGGCAGCCGCAGCATCACCCGCAGCCACCCGCTGCTGCACCAACTGCACTGTGTGCTCTAAAGTCGCCAAAGTGGCTTGCTGAGTAGCTAATTCTTGGGCGGCACCGACACTGGAGAACCACGCCCGTGCCACTTCAGCAATGATGCGCATGCGCACCCCTTGCGCTTCAACCTGAGCGGCCTCGAGTTTGGCGCTGGCACTTTCTAATGCACGCTGTTTGCCGCCAAACACATCAATTTCCCAGGTGGCATCAAAACCCGCATCATAAATGGTCTGGTGGGTCTCCACGCCCGGCATAGCACCAATCGGCAAAGGGCCGTTCTCGCTCTGCCGACGGCGATTGACGCTAGCTCCGACTGACGCCTCGGGCAATTGGCGACCGGCCACCCAGTCCCGTAAGGCGCGCGCCTCATCAATACGGGCACTGGCTTGGCGCAGATCTAAGTTTTGCGCCAAAGCCGTCTCCACTAAACGCTTGAGTACGGGATCGTCTAGATTCGACCACCATTGCGCGAGATTGACAGGTGCCGCGCTACTGGCAACTGTTTGTGCCCAACCGGCCTCACTGGCGATGGACGCAGGTGCTCGGTAGTCCGGTCCCACCGCACAAGCGCTCAAAAAAATGCTGGCAAGCAGTACTGTCGTTAAGGCAGGCCAGCGCGATACCTGTACTTGAGTGTCTAACATACGCACAGTTTTAATAGATTTAACTAGGCTCATTGCAAACGCCCTCGCACAAATAGAGTTGCCGTACTGAGTGAAACCAGCGCAATTGCCGCTAACGGCCATAGACGGGCAAAAATATCGCTCGCTGGCAGTGCTTTAAGAAAACTGCCCTGCACGATAATCAGAAAATGGGTCAGCGGAATACCCTGCGCCAGCCACTGTAGAACAATGGGCATATTCTCCACAGGTGTAGAAAACCCTGACATCAATACTGCTGGAACCCCCACCGCAAAGGCACCCAAAATGGCTTGCTGCTGGGTGGAGCTGATCGCAGAAATCATTAAACCAATACCCACCACCGACAAAATAAAAAGCATTAAACTGATCAACAGTAAAACGAAGGAACCGCTAAAAGGAATCTGAAACAACCAAGCTGCCGCAGCCATCATCAGCAAACCTAAAATTGTACCGATCGCCAATGCTGGCAGTGATTTAGAAATGATAATTTCCGTGGTGGAGGTGGGCGACACCAGTAACTGGTCAAAAGTACCCAACTCACGCTCACGGGCAATCGACAGCGAGGTGATCAGCAACGCACTGAACAAAGCTAGAACCCCACTCAAACTGGGCACAATAAACCAGCGGTAGGTCAAGTTAGGATTAAACCAATGGCGCACCAACAGCGGTGACAAGACTTCACTCTCACGCACCTCTGCGCTGACTTCGGCGGCAATTGCTGATAAGTAACTGAGGGTAATTTGCCCTGAGTTGCTGCGCCGTCCGTCAATTAAAGCCTGTACTTGGCCGCTATCACCGGCAGCAATTGCACGAGAGAAGTCGACCGGTATATGCAGGGCAACCATAACTGTGCCTTGATCAATCAAATCAGGCAGCTGTTGCGCACTGGCCACATGCTGCACGTTCTTAACAAAGCCTGCGTTTTCCAGTCGTTCAATCAACTCATACGACCAGCGGCCCGCATCTTGGTTGTATACCGCTAATTCAACATTGCGCACTTCTAAGGTGGCAGCAAAGGCAAACACCAACAGCTGCAACAGAGGCGGCACAAACACCACCATGCGGCTGCGTGGGTCACGCAAGATGCTTAATACTTCTTTAATAAACTGCGCGCGCAAGCGGGTAAAGCTCAATACATTGTTCATGGCTTATACCTCCAGATTCTTGCGTGTGGCGCGCTTGGCCAGGATAAAGAAAAATGTGCCAATCGCTGCCATGGCGAATAAATCAGGCCAAAACACCTCCCAAATATCCCCGGCCAAAAACACGGTTTTTAACGAAGAAACAAAATAACGGGCTGGAACAAACCAAGTGATCAGCTGAATCGGCGCGGGCATGGCTTCTATTTCATACAAAAAACCGGACAACATAAAGGCGGGTAAAAAGCCGGAAAACAAGGCAATTTGCGCGGCTAGAAACTGATTGCGAGTGATGGCTGAAATCAATAAGCCCTGCCCCAGTGCTGGCACCATAAACACCGCGGAGAGCAGCAGTAATGCCGCCAAAGAACCGCGCAACGGCACATCAAAAACAAACACCGCCAAGGCGGTCGCAGCTAGAGTGGCGAGCATGCCTAAAATAAAATAGGGCAAGAGCTTGCCAATAAGAATTTCGATCACTGAGGCTGGGGTAGAGAGCACTGCCTCCATGGTGCCACGCTCCCACTCCCGCGCCACCACCAAAGCGGTTAGCATGGTGCCAATAATGGTCATGACTATGGCAATTGCGCCAGGCACCAGTGAACGACGGCTTTCTAGTTCGGCGTTAAACCAGTATCTGGGCTCTAAGGTCACAGCCGCAGTTGGCGTAGCCATGGCTTGCCCTGCACTCCAAGTCTGCACCACGCCTTGGCTGTAGTTGGCCACATAGTTAGCAGTATTGGGTTGTGAACCATCGGTAATCGCTTGCACCAGTGAGCGCCCACCTCGCTCGGCTAAACGCTGGGCAAAATCTTGCGGGATTACCACAAAGCCACGCAATTGACCCGACACCAGCTGCTGAGCAGCGTCACGTCGATCGTGCAGAAAAGTGACATCCAAATAGTGGGTGCTGGCAAAAGCTGCCGCCAATTGTTTAGCT
>DASRNZ010000165.1:0-5817 GCA_035647155.1 Thiopseudomonas sp. | reverse complement strand
GCACAGCAACAGCATTGTGTGACCAACACTGATGATGCTTTTACAGCATTAAGGTTTTTGATAATAAGTTATTGCTCTATATCATTGCTGCATGTCTGTGCAAGTTATTTTCCGCCTACAGGCACTCTTTTCTTACTTTTCTGTAGGAGCCAACCAAGCCGATGAACCTAACTATCAGCCTATTAACACGCCTCAGCTATGCGCTGTGCAGGCAGGCTTTAATTTGTTGGCTGGTTTTAAATGCATTTGCTGGTGAGTTTGGTGCGATGCACCTGCCGCTATTGCTGCTTTTCGCTCAGATGAGCTCATCCTGAGCTCAATTCGGGCGCTGCGCCATCCATGGCTTCGCTTGTCGCAGCAACAGCGGCAGATGCTGTTGACCATTAGTTTTGCTGGCTAATTAAAATGAAGCTCGAATACCGGCATACCAAGTACGGGTGAAGTTAACTGGGTAAATCGCGTCATCTCTTATCCATAGACCGTTTTTCTTATCAAAAACGTTATTCACCTGAGCAAAGAGCGTGAAGTTATCGATTCTGTGTGCATAACCAAAATCAGTGGTGTTATAGGCTTTTTGCTTCTGATTAAAATCATTAGCAAAGTCTTCTGCAGCATAAGCACGACTACGCCAGTTTTGTGTCAGCGTGATGGTACCGTCTTGCACGACTTGATAATCAAGACCCGCTGTAATGCTGTGCTCTGAAATGCCCGGTAGTTTTTTACCGTTATAAGCTCCATTCTCTTGGTCTTCTTTATCAATTTTTGCACGCGTCCACGCATAGTTAATACGGGCCAACAGTTCTGGCATAACTTGGAAGCTGTCCTGCACTTCTAAACCGTATTTGTAAGATTTGTCTATATTGGTATTTATACCGTCATAATAACCACCAAAGAGTGGTACGTAGTATGAATAGTAATAAATTTCATTTTTCAGCTTAGAATAAAAGCTGGTGACTTTAAGCTTGTTGCGTTCAGTTACGTGGTTAAGGCCGATGTTCAGTGTTTTGCTTTTTGCTGGTTTAATAAATCCATTAAACTCACCGCTAAAGAGAAAAAATCGATCAATATCCGGTGCTTGGAAACCTTGATTTAGATTCGCAAACACGCTCAGCTCTTGGCTGTACTGATGGTTAACACCTATATCCCAAGCATCTAATGCATGCTTAGCCTTGAGCCTCACTCCGTCTTTATACTTATACTTAACTCTCTCGTGGCGTGCGCCTGCACTGAGCGTCGTATCGCCTAAAGCATAAATGCCTTGCAGGTAAAAGCCTTGATTATCCTTTTGAGTTTTATTGGTTCCCTGCTTACGCTCTCCATCAAACAGCTGCGCGCCAGCGGTAAGGGTTAAATGATCAAGATTAAGCTGGCTAGAAAAATCAGTAGAGCGGTAGTCATATTTACTTACAGGCATTCCGTAAAGAGTTCTAAACGTAATATTATCGGCCTCCTTTTTTTCAATAGCATGATCGATATTGAAAGACAGCAGCTCGTTAACCTGGTAGCTAGCACCCAAACGATTAGTATCGGTTTTGAGCTCCAGCTCCGTATACTCATTAAGCGTCACCCCTCCCCCAGGTTGAGATGGTTTTTTATTAAACTCTTTTTTGCTTAACGGTGAACCATAAATAGTATCAATTCGTGTGCGATCTTTACCTGCTCGAAGCTCTAAGCCATCAGCGGGAAAAACCTTCAATGCAGCAGACAAATTATTTGCATCAGATTCATCTGTTTTACCATTTACGTCTTTTTTACGTAGACCATCGCTATCGCTATTTTCAGCTAACACTTGTAAAGCAAAAAATTCTTCACTCAGTCCTGCGCTAATACTCGCAGCAGAATAACCATCGCTACCAGCAGCAATGCTGAAATCAACACCCTTCTGGTCTTTAGTAACAATATTAATCACACCGGCCATAGCACCATCACCATGAGCAACAGAACCACTGCCTTTAATAATCTCGATCCGCTCGATACTATTAAGCGGGATGCTGCTGAGTAACTGCGGCTGCATATCAATATTATTTAAACGGCGACCGTTAATCGTCACTACTATATTCTGGTAACCATCGCCAATACCATAACCACGCATGTCCAATAATTGCTGGTAAGGATTCCCGAAGCTCGGCATTACATTGACTGAGCTGAAACGCCCTAAGTAGTCATACAGATTAATCGCTGCAGAATTTTTAATGTCCTCTGCGTTATGCACTTCAGAGGCGTAGGTAGCACGTACGTCTTCCTGGGCGATACGATTAGCAGTGATAATTGTGCTAGAGAGCTTTAGAGCGTCTTCAGTATTATCAACAGCGGCATACAGTGTTGATGCAGGGAGTAGCGCTACGGCAAGCGCTAGGCGGGACAGTTTCATTCAGTTGATTCCTCAAAAATAAATGCAGCTTTTGAGGAGGGCAGGAGCAAGTGCACAAGCAGAATGCAGCACTTGACGGTGCCGCCCTCCGCAACACCCGTCGAAATCCATAAGGCAGGTCTACGGGCTGGCGAATGCACCTGTTTACCTTCCCAGCTTGCTAGCCAGTGGTCATTAAACAGACGTGCGTATAAAACGCATCGCTTACCGTTGCGGGGGCAGCGTAAGTCGGTGGAAACCGCTTAACTTCCCTTTTCAGGCTGGAATCATCCAGCGCACCTTACAGAATCAAAGTGCGCGAACAATAAACGTACCTGCTACAAGGGTCAAGTTTTAGGCGAAAACAAGGGTTTATCTCATAGAAAAAGCCAAGCAGACCCTTAATCTGCATCAATAATCTACTGCGAGTAGCGCAGTCGCGGGCATGTAGCCCTCTCGTACAGGCGCCCAGGTTTGAGCTTCTTATGCAGCCGCTGGTCAAAAAATCTTAGCGTACTGTTAAAAACGTACGAGATGACAAATAAGACACTTCTGCCCGATCAATCACCAATCAATTTGCAACCAATCAGCGCCCTCTCCAGCCGTTGCCATTGCTGCTCATCTGCCGCCAACCCAAAACGCAACATGCCCGGTTGCTCAAAAGCTCTAACCAGCACCCCTTGCGCTGCAAGCTGGTCAGCTAGCACAAAAGGCGCGTCAACTCTGACGGTCTGAAATAAGGCTGTGCCGCCCATCAAGGTGAACCCTGCGGCCTGTAATATATCGGCTAAGCGCTGGCTATCGTGTTGCAGTCGAGTACAGGTCTGCGCGTGCCAATGCGTATCCAACAGCGCATGCCTCATCACATAACGACTGGGGCCAGTCAGCGACCATGGGCCCAGTAATGTGCGTAGAGATTGCATAATCGCAGAGTTTGCCAACACAGTCCCAGCACGCACGCCGGCCAAGCCATAAAACTTACCCAGCGAGCGTAAAATGATCAAACCCTCCTGCCCAGCCTGAGCGCACAGACTGAACTGCGGCGTAGCATCCATAAATGCTTCGTCCACGATTAACCAGCCACCGCGCTGTTGTAGCCGCTTATGCCAGCGCAGCAGAGTCGCTGGCGGAATGAGTTCACCGCTGGGATTGTTAGGATTAATCCACACCAACACATCCAGTTGCTCTAGCCAGCTTTCATGATCACTGTAAGCACTTTCGTTAGTCTGCTCTGATGTGATCGAGACAATGCTGTGTCCGGCCTGACGCCAACTGTATTCATGTTCACGATAGCCAATAGCTGGTATGCCCACACGGCAAGCTTTACGCAAACGCGGTAACGCCATGATGGCGGCTTGACTGCCGGCAACGGCTTCACAGTCTGTACTTGCCGGTGCACCTGACCAGTGACGGATAATATCCCTCAGCCCGTCATCCGCTTCTGGCAGCCGCTGCCATATATCAGCAGGTATAGGTGGTACTGGCCAACCCACTGGGTTTATCCCCGTGGATAGATCAAGCCACTGCTCACGGGGAATTCCCCAGCGTTTAACTGCCGCATTTAAACGCCCACCATGTTCTGGCACCATTATCAAACCCCTATAACAGCTGCAAGCACTGTCAACATAAGTATGACGAGCAGCCAAAACCAAACACCGTGACGCACCAGCCGGATTGCCGCCTCGATGCTAGCTGCGCCTGCCTTGTCAGTACCACCAAGAAGCGGGCGCTGTTTGATCCCGCTCGGATACGGCGACGGGCCACCCAGCTGGACATTTAAAGCCCCCGCCCCGGCGGCCATCACAGGGCCTGCATTGGGGCTGTCCCATTGCGGTGCTTGATTACGCCAACATTCAACGGCCAGTTTACGATTGCCCAGCAGCACATACGTTAGCGCCGTTAGTCGAGCCGGTAGCCAACCTAAGATATCGTCCAGTCGAGCTGCTGCTCGGCCAAAGTATAGAAATTGCGGATTACGATAACCCCACATCGCATCCAGCGTGTTCACCATTCGATGCATAACAACACCGGGAATACCGGCGACTAAGAACCAAAACAAAGTGGCAAACACAGCATCTGCTCCATTCTCCAACATCGACTCAGTTGCTGCAGCGGCGACACCTTGTGCATCCAGCGCGCTGGCTTGGCGGCTGACAATGTGGCTGACTTGATGCTGGGCATGTACTAGATCACCCTTATGCAGCGGGTCTGCCACGGCCTGGCCATGCTCTGCTAATCCTCTCAGGGAGATAGCCAACCAGACAGTAACCGCCTGTGCCACGATCAACCACAGTCCATCAAGCACGCTCGAAACCCACACCGCCACAGCCAGCATTGGCAGTGTTAATAGCAACAGCGCTGCTAAACCAGCCAGTAAACTTTGCTGAGGTCGGGCAGGACTGGTGTTGCATGTCTTTTCTAGTGCGCTGACGAGTCGACCAAAACCCACTATTGGGTGCAAGCGTAATGGCTCACCTAATACGCGATCTAAAAGCAGGGCAAGTGTGCAGACAATAAAAGGCGCGAATAGCAGCACTGCATGCTCCTAGCGAAGTAAAGTTAAATGCAACACAGCATAGCGGACTGTGATCAATTGGAGTATGTGTTTGCAGTTCTGCTGTGAGCATGCCTGCAGCAAAAACGGCTACTGAGCGTCTTTCAGTATTAACGGTAACCCAGCAACTGCCATCACGACACGATGGCAGCGCAGTGCCAATGCTTGATTGAGCCAGCCCAGTTCATCGCAGAACCTTCGGGTCAGTGGTTCCATGCCGATCGTGCCTAACCCTGTTTCGTTGCTAACGATAATCACAGGCCCAGGGTATGCTTCAATCTGCTGCAAAAAAGCATCTTTCTGTAACTGCAATTGCTCATCGCTGGCATGTAATAGATTACTCAGCCACAAGCTCATGCAATCTATCAGCAGGCAAGGTGCTGGGCTGCGCTGTCCGTGCTCGCGTAACACACCAGCCAGATTCAGCGGTTCTTCCACTAGCCCCCACTCTATAGGGCGAACGGCTTGGTGCCGGCTAATGCGGCTCGCCATTTCATCATCGCCTGCTGTAGCGGTGGCTACGTACACAACAGGTCGAGATTGAGCAATCGCCTGCTCCTCGGCCAAGCCCGTTTTACCGGAGCGTATGCCGCCCAACACTAAAGTGTGACATGCCTTTGCTAGCATTAATGATTCCTTGGGTGCCTATAATCTAAGTAGTCTACCGAATTGAGCTCAGGATGAGTTCATTGAGGGAGCAGCAGTAACAGCCCTGCGGGCGCAACACTTAATCTTGCAATCTTGTGCTGTTAAAGGCCTGCTAGCAAATTCCTTAAGCCAAGCGCTGCTGCACTGCCTGCAGAATACCAGCGGTATCTAAGCCGCACTCAGCAAGCATTTCCGCGGGTTGGCCATGTTCCACATAGATATCCGGTAAACCCAGTTGCAGCAAAGGTACATTCAGTTGCTTTGC
>DASRNZ010000164.1:0-2186 GCA_035647155.1 Thiopseudomonas sp. | reverse complement strand
CTTATATACAATAGATTATTTAAGACATTGTCACCCGTTGGAGGATAGTTAATGACCACCACGACCGCATTACAGGTTTCTCAGATGCTCAGCCCAGGTGCGAACCTGCAGGCCTATGTGCATTCAGTCAATACGATTCCGCTTTTGTCTGTTGAACAAGAGCGTGATTTAGGTGAGCGCTTGTATTATCACCAAGATTTAGATGCTGCTCGCCAAATGGTTATGGCCCACTTACGTTTTGTGGTACATATCGCGCGCAGTTACTCAGGTTATGGCCTACCGCAAGGCGATTTAATCCAAGAAGGTAACGTTGGCTTAATGAAGGCTGTTAAACGTTTTAACCCAGAAATGGGTGTGCGTTTAGTCTCTTTTGCTGTGCACTGGATTAAAGCGGAAATTCACGAATATGTGTTGCGCAACTGGCGCATCGTTAAAGTGGCCACCACTAAAGCACAGCGTAAATTGTTCTTTAACTTGCGCAGCCATAAAAAACGCTTAGCGTGGCTGACCAATGATGAAGTCACTGCAGTGGCTGATTCTTTAGGTGTGGAAGCACGTGAAGTGCGCGAGATGGAAAGCCGTTTAACTGGCCATGATATGTCCTTTGATCCGGCCGAGAATGACGACGACGAGCGTGCGTATCAGTCACCAGCAAATTACCTAGAAGATCACAGTTACGATCCAGCTTTACAGTTGGAAGCCTCTGATCAGACTGAAAGTGCCAGCAATAGCTTGCATGAAGCGCTGGGTGAGTTGGATGAGCGCAGCCGCGATATTTTGCAGCAGCGCTGGTTATCCGATAAAAAAGTGACACTGCATGAGCTTGCAGCTCAATATGGCGTATCAGCTGAACGTATCCGTCAGCTGGAAAAAAATGCCATGAAGAAAATCAAAGGCAGTATTGCAGCTTAATTGATATCGTGCGGGTGACTTAGAAGGCGACTCTCAACAGTCGCCTTTTTTATTGTCTCATGGTTTGTCAGTACCGATTGGGTGAGCTCTGTTGACTGCCTGCATTGGTCTATTGAGCAAATGCAGCGTGCAAACTCGGTTGCTTGAGTTGCGAGTAGTTCATATAGCCGCTGTATACCAAGTGATCTAGCGAGGATAAGCGCATGTCGCAATCGGTTCTAATGATTGGTGGTAGCAGTCGCATCGGTCAAGCCATCGCGCAACAGTGCAGCGCTGATGGCGCTGTGGTCAGCGTGATCAGTCGCCAATCTGCACCAGAGAATAGAGCATGGTTTTGGTATCAAGATGCACTGCAAAGCGAAGAGAGCAGTCAGTACTGTATTGAGCAGGCTTTACAGCAGCAGCCGGATACGATTTTTATCTGTAATGGCATTTTGCATGATGCGAATGCGATGCCAGAGAAAACCATTCGCCAGCTCGATAGCCAACAATTAGCGCAACGACTGCATACTAATGTGATTATCCCTGCGCAATATTTACGTGCTTTATTGCGTTATTTAACCCGTACAGCCGAGGTTAAAGTTTTAGTGCTCAGCGCTAAAGTTGGCAGCATAACGGATAACCGTTTGGGCGGCTGGTACAGCTATCGCATGAGTAAAGCCGCGCTGAATATGCTGGTGAAAAATCTCAGTCTTGAAGTGGCGCGGCTCAATCCCAGCGCCTGTATCGTTGCTGTGCACCCAGGTACCACCGATACACCGCTCTCTGAGCCATTCCAAAGGAATGTACCAGAAGGTCAGCTACAAACAGCTGAGCAGACCGCACAGCGCCTGCTCAAAGTGCGCGATGCACTGACGCCCGAACTCAGTGGCGCATTATTGAATTGGGATGCCAGTGTCTTGCCCTTTTAATTGATACGCTGTCGAGCAGTGCATCTAAGTTGAGGTTGTTTTGAAAATCATAGAAAGTCAGCAGCAGTATTTTGAAGAGTCCTTTAAGAGTTTAGATCTGCCGGATTTAGTCTGCATCGGCACTGAGTTTGAAGAGTGCAGCTTTATTGATTGCACTTTTACCAGCGCCACCTTTGAAAACTGTAATTTTATTAATTGCAGCTTTACGCGTTGCCAATTGAGCTTAATCCGCGTGCCCTATACACGATTTTTTGCGATCAGTTTTGTTGAGTGCAAAGTGCTCGGCGTTGATTGGACGCGCGCGAATTGGTCGGCCTATCACAAAGATTTTGAAATCAGCTTTCGTCAATCCATCCTCAATGA
>DASRNZ010000163.1:0-17077 GCA_035647155.1 Thiopseudomonas sp. | reverse complement strand
GGGTTTTAACTTACTAAGTGTTCTTTGCATGATCAATTCTGGATGGACAAAGCTGGCGAGTGAAATAAATACACTGGCTTTTAAGCCCTTGGCACCGGCCAGTAATACAGCCGCGGCTCCGACTGAATGCCCAACGACAATCGTTTTTTGACAGGCTTGCGGTTTGTTCTGATTGAGCCAGTGCACCGCAGAGGCTAAGTCTTCAGCAAATTTGGGCATGCTCGGCACGCCACGTTTTTCACTGTCGCCATGGTTATGTGCGTCAAGCAATAATAGGTTATAGCCCTCTTGATGAAAGGGTTTTGCCAGCGGCAACATATAACTTTTATTAGCACCCCAGCCGTGCAAAATAACCACAGTTGTATCGCTCGGCTGTAGCGCATCAATCCACCAAACCGAAAGTTTTGAGCCTTGCTGACCTGTAAATTCATGGGTTTGCGCATCAAGATCGTAATCCATCGGCAAAGCTACATTACTCACTCTGGGCGCTCTAAAACTTAAGTGAATCGCAGCTATAAATCCGAGTATCAGTAGAACAGGTAGAAAAATTAAATAGATCATAAAGGGCTCATAATGTGCTTAGCGTTTTTGTCGAGAGCAGTGTGGATAGTATCCGCGTGATAAGACTGTTCAGGCTATTCGATCCAACGATATAAAGTGCGACGGGTGATACCTAAAATATCTGCCGCACGGCGTTTATTGCCGCCAGTCGTCGCCAGCACTTGATGGATATATTGGCGCTGTACCGTTTCTAAGGTGGGCATCGCCTCGACATCAGTCAGAGTGTTGACCGGTGTTGCTAATGCATTCTCCAGTGTTGGCAGGGCAGGCGTGGCAATTTTCTCACGAATACGCTGCGGTAGGTGCTGAACTTCGATCAGCGGTGTGTCACAAAAGGTTGCTGCCCGCTCAACCGCATTTTGTAGTTCGCGCACATTGCCTGGGAAGCTGTAATGTTGCAGTAGGGTTAAGGCCGCATCGCTAAAGCCTTTAATGCTGTGTTTTTGTCGTGCATTAAAGCGGGTTAAAAAGAAATCGGTGAGCTGTTGAATATCGTCACCGCGGGCGCGCAAAGGGGGTACTTGCACAGCAAAGGTTTCTAAGCGATAAAATAAATCCTCACGAAAACTACCATCAGCGACAGCCTCAGTTAGATTGCGATTGGTTGCGCCAATAATGCGCACATCCAGCTGGATTTCATGATCACTGCCCACTGGGCGTACTTTGCCATCTTGCAGCACACGTAATAATTTGGCTTGTAAGGCTAAGGGCATTTCACCCAGCTCATCGAGTAATAAACTACCGCCATTGGCTTGCTGAAATAGGCCAGCCCGTTGCGTACGCGCGCCAGTAAAGGCTCCAGCGGCATGGCCAAAAAACTCACTTTCCATCAGTTCGCTGGGAATACCACCGCAGTTCACCACCATATAGGGGCCATCACGACGGCTGCTTTGATCGTGCAGCGCTCGCGCCACCAGTTCTTTACCGGTGCCGCTTTCGCCTTGTACTAAAACCGGGCCGTCGGCATCAGCAATTTGCCGTATTTGATGAAATAAATGCTGCATGGCGTGGCTTTGGCCAATCATGCCATTGAATTGTTTAACGGCCAGCAAGCTTCGGTAGTGCTGTACTTCGTTACGCAATTTTCTGTTGTCTAATAAACGGCGGACAGTCAGTAGAAAATGATCCATCTCTAAGGGTTTAGTTAAAAAGTCATCAGCGCCGGCTTGTAAGGCTTTGACTGCTTGTTGCACTGAGCCAAAGGCGGTGATAATCAGCACTGCAGGCGCTGAATCGGATAGGGCAAGGCTGGGTAATAAACTCAAACCATCAGCGCCGGGTAGGCGTAAATCACTGATCAGTAAGTCGGGCGCTTGCTCTGCTAAGATCTGTTTGCCTTGCTCAGCATCGCCGCAGGCCGTGACTTTATAGCCTTCAGCTTCCAGTTCTTCTTGCAGTAACTCGCGCAGTCCACTGTCATCTTCGACCAGTAATATCGTTTCAATTTGGCTCATGGTTGCTGATCCTTTTCGCGGGTCGCGAGTGGTAAAATTAAGCGCACTTCACAACCGCCTTGTGCTCGGTTATTCAAGCTTAAGTGTCCGTGATGCTCTTCGACAACAGTACGCACAATTGCTAAGCCGAGGCCGGTGCCTTCACCGGGGGATTTCGTGGTGAAAAATGGCTCAAGCAAGGTATCCAGCGAAAACTCTGAGGATAAACCAGGGCCATCATCCGTAATACGGATGGTTAATTCAGTGTTGTCAGCGCTCACTACGATACCCATAGTGCTATGTGAGGCCTGTATCGCGTTGCGAACCAGATTGAGTAACGCCAGTTCTAAACGGCCAGCATCACCATGCAGTGTGGGTAAGTTATCTGGGGTATCGGTGCTGAGTGTGCGCTGACTGGCTTCTAACTCGGGCTCGATTGCGGCAATAACGTCGGAAATCAATCGAGCAGGCGCAATGGTTCTTGTCTGAGTTGAAGCGGGGCGGCAATAATCTAAGAGTTGCCGCACGGTGCGCGTGAGCCGATCCACTTGGCTACGAATACCGCTGACATTACGCATGGCCTGTTCATCGAGAAGTCCTGAACGCTCAAGTCGTCTGGCGCGGCCATCAATCACGCTTAAAGGCGCACCCAGTTCATGGGCAATACCTTGCGCCATACTGCCAATAGCGACCATTTTTTCATTGTCTTTTAACTGCGCAACGAATTGTGATTCTGCTGCGCGATGGGCATCCAACTCACGATTGGCCTGCTCAATGCTATCGAGCATTTGGTTTAAACCTTGGGCAATGCTAGCCACTTCGCTGGGACCTTCTAAAGCGGCACGATAGGCTAAATCACCTTGTGCCACGCGCTGCATATGCGCCAGTAGTTTATCCACATAACGGCCAATACCACCGTAATGACCCAGTAGTACCGCAGCTAAAATACCTAAGCTAAACACGCCCCACACCAGCCAAGCGATCACCGTGAGTTGGTGCAATGCTCGGCCAAAATCGCTGGCTTTGCGGGTGATTTGAATCAAGCCGCGAATCTGGCCAGTCGCGTCAAACAGCGGCAAGAAATGTGAAAACAAGCTGCGACCTTTCACGCGACTAAAGGCTTCTTGGCCCTCACCAGTGCGACGAATACGCTCAGGGATAGTTGTGTCGGATAAGTCGGTTTCGGTGATACCGGCTGAAGCAATACGGTTGCCATCCACATCAAATATTGAGGCGCCATAGACTTCGCCCAATACAAACACAGAGTCGAGCGCTAAATTCACCGCTTCGATATCGTGATTATTCAGTGCTGTGCCTATCGGCAGGCTGATAGCGCGACCGATTAATTCCAAGTCATTTTTTAAGCGTTGGTTTTGAAATTGATTGGCTTGATCTAAACCAAAACGAATCCCAAGTGCGGTGAGCAGCACCAAAGGCAGTACAACAAACAATAATAAAGTGCGTTGTAAGCTGCTCAGCCCTATAAAAGGCCAGAAGGATGTTTGTGTGCTTTTTTTGAACGTATCTTTATTTCTCATGTGTAATATTTATACACTTTAAGCGTCGAAGGTAAAGGCTGAATCTATTAGTCATTTAATGTGATTTTAAAATATTCAATAAAATCAGTGAGTTACGAGAAATATAAAAACTTGGCACGGAACATGAAGGGTATTAAGTACTTTAAACAAAAAGGTAAGTATAAATGATGAATCTTAAAAAACTTGTTGCCGCTGTTTCATTTGTAACTTTAGGCTTAAGTGCTTCTGCAGTGATGGCGCAAAATACTGCACCCGCAGCAGCCATGGGCGCCGCAGTACAGCAACAAGGACAGACAGAGGTCAGTGATACTGAATTGAGACAGTTTTTGAGTGCGAGTATTGAAATTGCTAAGCTGCGCGATGAATACACCAACAGATTAAGCAACGCTAAAGATCAAGCCATAGCACAAAATCTGCAGGAAGAAGCGCAAGATAGAATGCTCAGTGCAGTGGAAGCCACCGGTCTGAATGCGACAAGTTATAACGCCTTAGCCGAGCATGTTCAGTCAAGCCCAGAACTGCAGCAGCGCCTACAAAGCATGCAATAAAAATAGCTTAGCTAGGGGCAGTGCTAGAAGCGAGTCATCCCAGTACTAGACCCCTAGTCAGCGCGCTTGCGGAATGAAATATATAGGCTTCATTCCGTAGAGCCGTGCTGGTTCAAGCAGTTACTTAAATAACCAATCAGTTGAGTACGCGGGTTACCCTTAGCCTTTCACCACAGCCAGCGGCTGCAGCTCAATCTGTATATCGACTAAATCAGTCTGATTGTTCATCACTTCATCAATATCTTTATAAGAGCCTGGCGCTTCATCCAGATCCTTGCGGTTGCGGATGGCGTGCAAGATGCCGCGATCTTTTAGGGCTTTGACTTCTTCTTTTAGGTCCAAGGTTTTGCGCGCCTGTGCGCGACTCATAATGCGACCTGCACCATGCGCACAGGACTCAAAAGACTGGGCTTCACCTTTGCCCTTCACCAGAAAAGAGCGCGTACCCTGTGAGCCCGGAATCATGCCCCATTCGCCTTTGCGTGCGCGGGTTGCGCCTTTGCGATGCACCATCACCGTTTCACCAAAATGTTCTTCTTCAGCGGCGAAGTTGTGGGGTTTATTGATAAAATCTGAGAACTCAACTTCGGGTAGCACTTCGCTAAACGCAGCTTTAGCACGCTCCATCATCAGGGTGCGATTGGCTAGGGCAAATTCTAGGCAGTAGTTCATTTCATTTTTATACAGCTCGAAATATTCAGATGACTCTGGCAAATAGGCTAAGTCAGTGGAGACATCTTCGCCGGCAGCGATATTTAATTCTTTAGCGACATCATGGTAATGATTGGCCACGGTAAAGCCTATATTGCGCGAGCCGGAGTGGATCATAATCCAGATAAAACCATCTGAGCCCTGTTGAATCTCGATAAAGTGATTACCGCTGCCCAGTGTGCCAACTTGGTACAAAGCCTTGTCATACTCTTGTTCGACGATGGGCAAGTGGCCGGTAATTTTGGGCATCCAAGCTTCGTCTTGTGCAGTTTTATGCTGATTAAAACCCACTGGAATGGTTGCACGGATGATTTTAATAATGTCTTTTAAATCGCCAGTATCAATCTCGGTCAGGTTAGTGCGTAAAGAACACATACCACAGCCAATATCCACACCCACGGCATGAGGGATAATCACGCCTTGGGTGGCTAATACTGCGCCGATTGGCATACCGTAGCCTTGGTGGGTGTCGGGCATAATGGCGATGTGTTTAAAAGCAAAGGGTAGGTTGGCAAGGTTGCGTGCTTGCTCTAGTGCACCCTCGTCCATCTGCTCCTGGTTCAGCCAGAGTTTGATTGGCAGTTTTTCAGTGGTAATGGTCGTTTTTCCATTTGAGTGCATTGCATCATCCTTAGGTTTGCTGAGATGGGTATCTATCTGCACCAGCGCACTGTCTCAGCGTACAGCCTCGATCTTCTGGATTGTCCTGTAAACATAGCGTTTGCAATGTATCAAAACAAGTGGCTGTGGCACTGTCGATGCGTAAGGGGGTGCGCAATAGGCTTATGCGATGGTGATGAGTAACGGGTTGATGCAAGGTGTGTGGGGCAGTTTCTGCGGATTATTTCTCTAAAGTAGCAGGCAACTGCGTTTGATTTTATCAATGACAATTGGCGTTGGACTTGGTTAAAAAAGCTGTCTATGCTCAGGGTACTTACGAAGAGTTGAATAACACTCTTTATCCATGTGTAGTGATATGCAGGTGGGTACCTTGTTCTTCTTAAGTTCGGGTTGAGTTGACGCGCCGCCCGGTTGTTATATCTTAGCTGCGTCGACGTTTTTCACATGAGGTGAACTATGCAAGTACCTTTGGATATTACTTTTAGAAACGCAGAACGTTCTGATCCAGTGGAAGCGGTTGTGCGTGAACGTGTTGATAAACTCGGTCAGTATTTCGACCATATTATTTCGTGTCGTGTGACGCTGGAAGTGCCGAACCGCACTCCACACTATGACGTGCTCAACCACAAGGTCAGCGTTGAACTGAGTGTTCCAGGCGATGAGTTGGTGGTTTCAAGTGAGCCGAACGAAAACGATAATTTTAATGATATTTATGTGACGATCCGCAATGCCTTTGACGCGGTAGAACGACAGTTAAAGGATTATGCTTCACAACTGAAAGCGCCGCGAGTGATGCAGGAAGATTCGCCCTATGCTGTCGTCAATAAGATGTTCTTAGATAAGGGCTATGGTTTTTTACTGACACCGGACGAGCGTGAAATCTACTTTCACGAAAACAGCGTCGCAGCGCCGGGCTTTGATAGGCTGAATATTGGCGATACCGTGCGTTTTGTTGAAGCGCGTGGCGATGATGGTCCGCAGGCCAGTCATGTTAAGAATTTAGGCCGTGATAGTGCAAATATTTACCCTTCACCTGATCCTAAAGTACTCTAAGAGCAGATACCTATTGTGTCAGTGATTCGCCTCAAGATTCTTAGCTGATGGCTAAGGGTCTTGTTGGAGAATATCCCCTCTGTTGTTGAGAAAAGTAACTGTCCAACCCCTATCTAAGCGTCCCCTGAATAGCTCATTAATGCTTGAACGTGACCATCCTTGCGTGCTTTAGCGTATCTTACTTATTATTACTGTTCTGTCAGTCATCACTGTGTGCGATTGGCGCGTTGTTTAATGGAGAAAAACCATGAATCGTGGAACCCAAATCAACCTTTGGTATGTGCTGTTTGCTGTTTTGGGCGTGGTTTTTCTGCGTGATATCTGGGTGCAAACTCAGACTGTTGAATCCATTCCTTACAGTCAGTTTGAAACCTACCTTGAGCAGGGCGCGATTGAAAATGTGCTGATCGGTAGTAACACCATCAAGGGCACTTTTAAGTCGGCACACAATGGCAAAACAGGTTTTGTGACGACACCCGTGGCACCTGAGTTAGCTGAGCGTTTAAATGCCACTGAGGTCACTTACGCTGGCGCAGTAGAAAATACCTGGTTGACCAGCTTATTGTCTTGGGTATTACCGGCACTGATTTTTATCGGTATTTGGATGGTTTTGATTCGTCGCATGGGCTCTAAATCAGGCATGGGCGGAATGATGTCCATCGGTAAAAGCAAAGCTAAGGTTTATATCGAAAGTGATACTAAGGTGACCTTTGCTGATGTGGCTGGCGTGGACGAAGCCAAAGCTGAGTTGCAAGAAGTCATCGACTTTCTACAAAACCCCAAAGAGTACGGCAGCCTCGGTGCGCGCATGCCCAAAGGGATTTTGCTGGTGGGGCCACCGGGTACCGGTAAAACGCTGTTGGCCCGAGCGGTTGCTGGTGAAGCACGAGTACCGTTTTTCTCTATTTCCGGATCTGAGTTTGTGGAGATGTTTGTCGGCGTCGGTGCCGCGCGCGTACGTGATTTATTTGAACAAGCGCGCAAAGCCGCGCCAGCTATTATTTTTATTGATGAGCTGGATGCACTGGGTCGCGCCCGCGGTGCAGGCACCGCGCACGGCGGTAATGAAGAACGTGAACAGACGCTCAATCAGTTGTTATCTGAGTTGGACGGTTTTGATCCAGGTGAAGGCGTGGTGTTACTGGCAGCGACCAACCGCCCAGAAATTCTTGATCCAGCATTACTGCGTGCGGGGCGTTTTGACCGCCAAGTACTGGTGGACCGTCCTGATCGTGCTGGCCGAGTGCAGGTCCTTAAAGTACATATGAAAAAGATTGTGCTGGATGCGCAGATGGCGCTGGATGATATTGCCGCCTTGACCACGGGTTTTTCCGGTGCGGATTTGGCCAACCTGGTCAATGAGGCGGCTTTATTGGCCACACGCCGTCGTGCAAAAGTGGTGACTATGGATGATTTTACTCATGCCATTGAGCGTATTGTTGCCGGTTTGGAAAAGCGCAATCGCCTGATTAATCCATTTGAACGTAAAATTGTTGCTTACCATGAAATGGGCCATGCCTTGGTGAGTATGGCATTGCCAGGTGTTGATAAAGTCCACAAAGTATCGATTATCCCACGGGGTGTCGGTGCCTTGGGCTATACCATTCAGCGTCCCACTGAAGACCGATTTTTGATGACTGAAGCTGAGTTGCGCGACAAGATTGCCGTACTGATGGGCGGACGTGCAGCAGAAAAATTAGTTTTTGGTCATCTCTCTACCGGTGCGGCAGATGATTTGGCGCGAGCGACGGATATCGCCCGCTCGATGGTGGCGCGTTACGGCATGGATGCCAATTTAGGTGGCGTCAGTTATGAGGCTGAGAAACACAGCTTTCTGGGTGGCAGTGCTCCGGCATATTTTGAGCGCGGTTACAGCGAGGCCACCGCTGAGGCGATGGACGTTGCTGTGCGAGATTTACTGCAAGAGGTAGCTGCACAGGCATTGGCTATTCTGACAAATAATCGAGATGTTCTAGAAAAATCTGCCAGCCACTTACTTGAAGTGGAAACGCTGGATGAAACCGCGCTTTATGAATTGACCAGTGGCTTGCGTCCTGCTGCATCAGGTGCGGCGTAACAGGGCGCAAGGTTGCAGTGGTGCTTAAGTGTGAGCCTCTAAGTAGAGGGCGTCTTAAGTGTTGTAGTATTTTTCAAGCCTGATTAAGGGCTATCCTTTGATGCGTTTATTGAGGGAAGCTCCAGCCGTCAAGGTCAATCCTAAATATTCTGAATGGTGCATCCGCTCTGGCGGTATCCGCACGTAAGTTGAAAACGGCACGGCGTGGTTGACCGAAGTTGGTGAAGTCGACGTTGATGGTGATCATGCCGCGAAACATCGGCTGATCCGCATCGGCTGCGATACGCGTGACTTCGCCCTGAAAATCCTGCGCGTCATATAATATATCCGCTCCATGCCCGTACAGATCATCAATGATATCTAAGAAAAAGTACTTCTCGGCTTCTGGACGTGCAAAAGGGTTAGCTGCCTGTGTGTTGGCCCCCTCAAAGGCGATATACAGATCGCGGACGAGGGATTGTGCGCCGTCTAGCAACGGATCGCCGGTCCCGTTCGGTGTTTCGGGGGGTATTGTAGTGTCCTGATCGTCGGGGGTTATGAAGCGCTGGGCTACCCATCCTGCACGGTGTAAATCGGCGCTGCGGATCAGGCACCAGCGCGCTGGTAAGGCTTGGATTTGTGCTTCGCTCAGAGTGCTGTAATAGCCCTGCGGTAAGTAGGGCACACAAGTAATTTGTTGCAGGCCAGTCTCGTTGGAGGTGAACTGCTCAATCACTGAGTAATCGGTGCTGGGCCCCATGCGAGCATTCAGGCTATCGCCGCTGGCAACGCCGGTCACACGCCAAGCATCTGGCCCGTGACCGTCAAGGTCAGCCTGTGCTACAGAGGCGGCACAGGCGAGGAGAGTCGCTGCAATTAAGGCGAATCTTGTAGGGTTGGGAAGAGCCGTTCCAATTCTTAGGTGCATGATTACTTCACCTCTACGATAGAGCGGCCAAGCAGTTCGCGCCCAGCAATATCCAGAAATCTGACTTCATAAAAGCCCGCTTTATCAGGCATGGTCAGCTGGATGGTTTTTTCTGCTCCGACAGCTTGTGCTGCAATCCAGCTGAAGTCGGCCTGATTGGCGCGCGCCAGTGAGATGCGCTGATCAGTACTGTCGCTGCCTCCGCTCCAAGTGATAGTAATGGTCTCACCTATAGCGGCAGTTTTTGGTACCGATAATCCAGCACCGTCATCCAGCGGAGCGTCGGCGGCAACAACTTCCAGTGAGGTGCTTGCTAGCATTTTTTTGCCTTCCTCAAGGACATAGCGGATCTCATATAAGCCTGGCTCAGTGGGAGCTTTGAGTCTGCCTGTGGTTTTGTCGCCTACGCGTAAATGGTGGTAAGAGGCGCGTAAGCTTTCCTTGGAACCAACCGGTACTATGGTGACAAAGTCTTGGCGGTGGATGGTGCTTGACCAAGTTATATCCACAGTGGTTTCGGCTCGAACAATAGCGGGGCCAGAAATACTGATTTCCGGTTCAACCACTTCGATATCTGCTTTACCAATGGTCTTTTTTCCTTCCTCCAATACATAGCGTACTTCGTAAAGGCCAGGCTCAGCCGGTGCGATTAATCTGCCGCTATTTTTGTCGCGCGTGCGGATATGATTGCGGCGTAGACCGGCGTCGGCTCCTGCGGGGACGATGGTCATAAAGTCGTTGCTGTGGATCGTGGTGTTCCACGCTATATCAAAAGCGGCTCCAGTGACCGCTTGTGCGGGCGCAGTCACTTCAATCTCAACCTCAACCACTTCAATGGGCGCGGTAGCCAGGGTTTTTTTGCCTTCATCGAGCATATAGCGCAGCTCATACAGGCCGGGTTGGGCCGGGGCTATTAGACGTCCTGCGGTATCTTTCTTGCCGGTACGGCGATAGTTGTGACGCGTGCCCGGATCAGCGCCAACGGGAACAATGGTGATCATATCGGTGTGGCTGATGGTTTTGCTCCATGCTACGTCGAATGCAGCCCCAGTGGTGGCTTGCTCGGGGCCGGATACTTCAATTTCAGCCTCAATCACTTCAATGGGCGCGGTGGCCAGGGTTTTCTTGCCTGCATCAAGCATATAGCGCAGCTCATACAGGCCGGGTTCGGCTGGGGCAATGAGACGGCCTGCGGTATCTTTCTTGCCGGTACGGCGATAGTTGTGACGCGTGCCCGGATCAGCACCAACGGGAACAATAGTGATCATATCGGTGTGGCTGATGGTTTTGCTCCATGCTACGTCGAATGCAGCCCCAGTGGTGGCTTGCTTGGGGCCGGAAATCTCGACCTCAGGTGGTGCTTGCTCTGGTTCGGGCTCTGGCTTGGCTTCAGGAGTGGAGGGCTCCTGATCCATGACGCTTTGCACCTGAGCCAATGCATTATGCAGTTCTGCGGCGTTGTTAGCAGGCACAAAGATACCGCCGGTATTCTCGGCAATACAGGATAGATTGGCGTGCACCTTAGTTTCTAGATCGAAGCCCACGACATGAGCAGTGAGTTTTACGCCCTGTTTGGCAAGCTGCTCTGAAAGTGCGCAAGGGTCTGCATTACAGGTTTCTAAACCATCTGAAATTAAGATGATGGTTGCTTGGCTGTCGCGGTAAGACAGCAGGTCCGCCGCATGTTGCAATGAGGCGGAAATGGGTGTTTTGCCCTTAGGCATAATGGCATTGACAGTCTTAATAAAATTGACTTTATTTAACGGGCCGGGTTCGATCAAGGTTTCGATATCAGTACAATCGCCCTGACGGCGGTGGCCGTAGGCAACCAAACCCAGAGGAATATCTGTATTCCATTTATTGATCAGATCGGCCATCACCTCGCGAGCAATTTCCGTTTTGCTAGTGCCGTCGATCTGACTCCACATAGAACCTGAGGCGTCATAGACAATCACTACATCTTCCGTGGCTTTGGCCTGCGCAGCACAAGTGATACCGCCGGCGAGCATTATCGCTGCCAGTATGGATGTAATTTTATTCATACTCTGTTCCTCCATGCATGCTCAGTCTGGGGAGCTTTACTGATGCCGTATCGAAGGCGCTGAGGTTGATCCGCTGGCCCTCGCTGCTCTGACAGGCTTTGGATCTCATCATTACACGACCTCTGTCAGAGATGCCCCGTTCGTTTGGAGGGGTGCAGGGTGGCCTTGGCAGCCGAGTGTTATGAGTGGTGAGCGGTAGATCATCAGCCGTATCTAGATCACGTTTAAATGAGGCGAGTTAACAGTTGCTGGTATATCTGGCAGACTGAGTGCTCATCCTGGCGCAGAGCGCTGGTATTTATTTGATTAGGTGTGGAGGTTTCTTTGCTGGAAAGGCTGCAGCGCATTTTGGGGCTACAGACGATACCCGGAGTGTTCTTTACTTCAGCAGGCATCGCCTTGCTGTTTGTTATCCTCGCTATACCCTATGACCAGCAAGTCGCTGCGACATTCAGTGTCCTTACTGGATGGGTCGCTCATCATCTTGGCTGGTTTTATATTCTCTCTATCAGTTCTCTATTGATATTTCTGCTGTGGCTGGCGGTCAGTCGCTATGGATCAATCCGTCTAGGCAGTGACGATTCTCGCCCGGACTATTCTAATCTGACTTGGTTTACCATGTTATTTGCCGCCGGTATAGGAACTATTTTGATGTTTTGGGGGGTGGCTGAGCCGATCTCCCACTTCGTTAAACCGCCTTTTACCGGTGTTGAGTCCGGTAGCGAGCAGGCAGCCAGTGATGCTATGACCATATCGCTGTATCATTTTGGTTTGCATACATGGACTATTTTTGCCTTACCTGGGCTGGCGATTGCTTATTTTTCTTATCGTCATAATCTACCGATGCGCATCAGTAGTTTGTTTTACCCGATCCTTGGCGAGCGCGCTTTTGGGCCATTGGGTTGGACTGTGGATGTGATTGCGGTGTTGGGCACCTTATTTGGTGTAGCGACATCCTTGGGGCTGGGTGCACTGCAGCTCAATAGCGGCTTATCCTATTTGTTTGATACGCCTGTCGCTGGCTGGGTGCAGGTGATTCTGATTGCGGTGATTACCAGTATTGCAGCACTGTCGGTTGCGCTGGGTCTTGATAAGGGTGTACGCCGTTTATCGCAACTGAATATTGCACTGGCTATTGTGTTGCTGCTATTTGTGCTTATTGCTGGGCCAACAGTGTTTATAGCTAAAGGTATGGTGCAGAGTCTGGGCAGCTATTTGCATGCACTACCCTGGTTGGCATTTTGGACTGAGACTTTTAAGGAATCCGACTGGCAGCGACAGTGGACACTTTTTTACTGGGCTTGGACCATTACTTGGGCACCTTATGTCGGCATTTTCATCGCGCGTATTTCCCGTGGTCGTACTATTCGTGAGTTTGTCGCGGGGGTGTTGTTCGCACCTACTGCATTTACTTTGGTCTGGTTTGGGATTTTCGGACTGTCGGCCATCAATGTGGAAATGAACGGTCAGATTGCATTGGCTGAGCATGTGCAACAGGATCCGTCGGTGGCAATCTTTGCCTTTCTGGAAGCTTTACCCCTGGCTAATTTTGCCTCTTTCCTTAGCGTCATTATTATTATCGTGTTTTTCACCACCTCGTCGGATTCCGCCTCGTTGGTGATTGATATGCTGACCCGCCGTGAAGATCAACCATCCTTGGTTCGACAGCGGATTTTCTGGGCAGCAGCGCAAGGTATTATTGCTGCAACCATGCTGCTTGTCGGTGGTTTGGAAGCCTTGCAGAATGTGATTACCGCGTTGGGTTTACCCTTCTGTTTCTTGCTGATGTTTATGGCTGTTGCTTTGTACCGTGCCTTAAGGGCAGATGATCAGGGCTATACCGTTAACGAGCTGGTAAAAGGGCAGGCTTATCCAAAAGTAACGACCACAGTACCCGCCCAACAGGAGCAAAAAGATGTTTAATAATATATTAATTGCAATTCATCCAACTAATGATGAAGAAGGCAAGCGGGCTTTAGAAGAAGGTGTCCGGTTGTTGGCAGACGGTGGCAGTCTGCATTTAGTCAGCGTCTATAATCCCAGTGGTACAGGTTTTTTTCCTCATGTCATTGAGGAGGAACCGGGAGCCAAGGAAAAAGAGATCCGTAATAATCTGGATTTGTTAGCGCGAAAGTACTTACCGCTAAACTTGGGTGCCAGCTTGCATGTGCTGAGCGGAGCCCCCGGTGAGCAACTTATCGCTCTGGCTGCTCAGCTAGAGTCAGATCTGATTATTCTAACGTCTCGAGGGGCTGGCAGCCGTTGGTCTTTACGCCGCGCTACAGTAGAGCACGTGACTGTGTGCGCGCCTTGCACTGTATTGGTATTGCAGGCTGAGGAAGAAGAGGAATACACAGCAGACAGCAGATAGATGAGAGTCTTTGCCGTGTGATTATAAATCTATAAGTGAAGGTCAAGCACTGAGGTTTGTGTGAGGGTGTTGTGCATGTCTTATATTTTGACATCCTCACCTCTCTCTAAAAGTACGCAATCTTTCGCGCTGGGCTGATAAAAGCTGCCGGTCAATAGCAACATATTTGCTCGTATAAGCCTTTGGCACAGTAGGGCTATGCATTACTGACTAATCTGGTACAGTCGAGACTCAAGAATTAGCAGGAGGCTTTTTATGTATTACGTTGATATGCCAAGCACCGAAGAGATCGGTGGACTTAACCTCGTTCGTTCAGATGCATGTATTTCTATCTATCTGCCGACCACACCCGTGAGTCGTGAGACTGAGCAGAGCCGGATTAATTTAGGCAACCTCGTCAAGAAAGCTGTCACTCAGCTTGAGGCTGCGGGTCTAGATAAAAAACGTATCACGTCCTTGCAAGAGCAGTTCTCAGATTTACTCATTGATGAAGAGTTCTGGAACCATCAGGCCAATAGTCTAGCTATTCTAGCCACTCCCGATTCACTGCGTACTTATCGTATGGCCAGTCAGCTCAATGAAATGGCTGAAGTCTCTGATCGCTTCCACCTTAAACCGCTATTGCGCGCTATCACTTTCCCACATGCCGCGCATGTGCTGGCGCTGTCCGAGAATGCCGTCAGATTGATTGAAGTTTCTGCCGACTTACCTGCCCGTGAAATCGTTGTGCACAATATGCCAACCGATGCAGCGACTGCCGGTGGTAAGCCTGCTTATAAAGACTATTCAGGCACCGGTCATCGACATGGTTCGGGTGAAGGTTCTTATCTTTCACGCTATGTGCGCAAAGTACATGCGGCGATCCGTCCAACGCTGATGGGTTCAGATCTCCCGCTGATTTTGGCAACCACTAAACCGCTGGAAGCATTATTCCGTGCAATCAGTGTTGTTCCTGCACTGAAAACGACTATTTCGGGCAATCCTGAGCATTTGACTCCTGTCGAATTAACCAGTGCAGCACGACCTGTATTGGATGCTCACTATGCAGAAAAGATTCAGGATTTCCACCGTCTATTTGAAGAGCGCACCGGTCAACAGCGCACGACTACAGATATTACCGATGCGGCACGTTTAGCAACATTTGGTGGTATCGACCGACTTCTGGTTGATATTGACGGTGTGATTGACGGTACTATTGATCCAGAAACAGGCGTAGTGTCTTTTGCCGCTGAAGGCAATGCGGTGAACTACGGTATCGTTGATGAAATCACCGGTCGCGCATTGCGCACTGGCGCTAAGGTGATGGCCGTACGTAAAGCTGATATCCCGGGTGGCCAAGACTTAGCAGTGATTTCACGCTATCCGATCTAGGCGTCATTTAAAGTACTCTTGAATTCTACTGTTGCTTGATAACAGCAGAGCATAACGCAAACAGAGTACTTCCTCGCAACACCTTCGCCCTTGTGCCTAAAGCACAGGGGCGATTTTATTTAGAGCCTCGCTACAGGGGCTAAAAGCGGTAAAATTGAGTCATAAACCTCGGATAAGCTTCTTTGGTTTTGCTAGGATCAAAGGTGCCACATTTCCGCTAGGAGTTTATTATGACAACAATAAAAAACCATCACGAGCTCGCCAATTGGCTGGTTGAACAGTCGCCTGATGCAACCATTTATTCTGATAAAGAAGGTCACATCCGCTTATGGAACGCAGCCGCGGCCAAGATGTTTGGCTTTTCTCTCGAGCAAGCCTTAGGGCAGAGTTTGGATATTATTATTCCGGAGAGACTTCGCCGGATGCATTGGCGTGGTTTTGATGCCGCTATTGCTGCAGGTGTGACTAAACACAGTGGTAAACCTATGGCAACGAAAGCGTTGCGCGCAGATGGCAGTGAGTTTTACACCGAAATGGGTTTTGCCTTGATTTTTAATGATCAAGGTGAGGTTGTTGGTACTGTGGCACAGGCTCGCGATATCACTGAGCGCTATCAGAAAGAATCAAACTAGGCGTTGGCGTCAACTGGACTATAGGTTGCAGATAAAACGTATTGCCCAGCTGACGCCCAGCGTTGATCTAGAAAATTTCGATATAATGCAGCCCTGCTGGCGGGTTAAGGCTAGACTCATTTCATCCTATGATTTAAAGAGTCGTTTTCTGCTGCTCTTTTCTCCTGCTGTTATATTTTAAAAGTATCTCCCCACAATTTTAAACTTAATACTTCATCTTGTTAGGCGTTAATTAGCAATGAATTTATCTTCTATGGTCGCTGCAGCTTTAAATATGCTGTGGTGGTTTATTCCTGTTGTCTTGATTATTACTGTTTTAAAATCACGCTGGTTTAAAGGCGTGCTCGGTGAGGCGCTGGTGCAGTTTGCTGCGAAAATCAGACTGCCAGCCAGCACCTATCATCGGATTCACAATGTCACTTTGCCGATGCAGGGTGGAAGTACGCAAATAGATCATATTTTTGTTTCGCGTTTTGGCATTTTTGTGGTCGAAACCAAAAATATGAAAGGCTTGATTGTGGGAGGGGAGCATCAGGCGCAATGGACGCAGCAGTTTTTTAAGACATCCTTTAAATTTCAAAACCCTCTACGGCAGAACTACAAACATATGATGGCGCTCGAGTCTGCGCTTGATATTTCACCTGAGTTAATTCACTCAGTGGTTGCATTTGTCGGACAGAGTACGTTTAAGTCACCTATGCCCGCTTCTGTGACTCGAGGGATGGGCTATATTGCTTATATTAAATCCTTTCGTGAGAAGGTGCTTTCGCCTGTTGAAGTGCGAGAGATTTTAGCGAAAATTCAATCGGCCCGACTGCCACCCTCACGTGCAACCCACCGCAAGCATGTAAAACAGTTGAAAAAGCACTTGCGGCAGAGCGCTAAGAAAAAATGCCCAGCATGTGCCGGCCCGATGGTTTTACGCACAGCACAGCGTGGAGCAAACGCAGGTCATCAGTTTTGGGGGTGTTCTGCGTATCCTAAGTGTACGGCCGTAGAAAATATTAAATAAAGTCTATCAATACGATTTATAGAGAGACAAATAATGGCAGCTCAAGAAGCGAAGTACAGCGTAACGCTTAAAGAACAGAACTTTGAGTTGCGGGTTTACGAGCCGCATATAGTGGCTGAAACTACAGTTGAGGGTGGCTTTTCTAGCGCGGGTAATAAAGCCTTTAGCCGACTGTTTAAATATATCGCCGGTAATAATAC